>JAYZGM010000063.1:0-19338 GCA_036336225.1 Acidobacteriota bacterium
GCCTTCCGGAGCGGCCGGACCCCGTATCGCCTGCGGAGTCATCGGGATCGCCGCTGACACCGAGTAGGGCGAGCAGTCCGATGTGGCCAACGCCGGACCGAGCCTGAGCTAGCTTACCTCCATCGGATCGCGCAGGGGGCCGGTCCGGTCACGCCACACGGATTCGCGTGACACGGAATGCGTCAATCCTTGACCACCGCGTGGACGGTCGAACTGATCCCGCAACAGGGTGGCAATCTAGAAACGTCGCGAATCTCTGCAGCAGAATGGTGACAGTCGCGCACCCGCGTGAGCCGTAAGCCTCGTCTCCGTTGAATCTAGCCTACCGACTGACTGTCAGCACGCGTGGTGCTGCGTGGCAGGACTACGACCTCAGATGGTCGTGGTGCACCAGAGTGTTCCACGAACGTTGGAACATCATTGGAACAAATCGAGAGTGGGAGAGAGGTTGGGCGGTGGAACTCGCCCAACTTTTTCCGGTTTCACAGAGAAAAAATGGTGAGCCGCGAAGGACTCGAACCTTCAGCCCGCAGATTAAGAGTCTGCTGCTCTACCAGTTGAGCTAGCGGCCCACGACGAACGGACTAGGAGGGAGGAACGTGAAAGCACCGTCCGGGTGAAAGTATACCTCATCGATTGGCCGGCCTGAGTTCACCCGTCACGCCCGACATGGCCCAGTTCTCTCGTCACTGGCCGGGGGCATGCGCTGCATGGGTTCGGCACAGGGCGCGCTCTGACTCCGGGGGATCTGACCGTCTTGAGTGGATTCCCGCAGGATCCGAGGTGTCCAACCGCGGTGACCTGGGACCCGGTGTCGAGATCGGCCCGGTGGTCGCATGCCGCGCCCCTCGTGTTCGCGTCCGGGCGGACTGCGCTCGCCGTTGGACATCCTCGACGTGATCGGCGCTGACGGCACGACGGCGCACCAAGACTGAGGGCGGATGTCAGTAAGACCGACCGATGTTGTCCTGTTCTCCGAGGACGGTTAATATTCGCTTTTTATTCTCCCGTGACCTGTGACGCTTTCATCGCCGCCGCCCTTGGGGACGAGACGGACCGTGCCCACATGCAAACCGTCGCGGCCGGGCTCCGGGCCGGTCTTCGGCTGGTGAGCTATGTGGCGGCCACGTGCGAGTATCCGGACCCGTGTCACGTGCGGACGCTGGCGTATGCAGTGCAGCCACTCACGGGGATGCGGTGGCGGGTCTACGATGCGGCGGGCGTGCCCCCAGCCGCCAAGGTGCCCGCGCTGATGGAACTCTGGTGTGCCAGGCTCCCACGCTGGTCGCCCGAGTATGCGTATGAGGCGTTTTTGAAGGTGGCGCCGTTCGGGGAGTCGAGCCAGTGGGTGGGGCTGGTGTTATATCAGTGGCTCAATCGATCGTGGCCCAACCCGGTGCTGCCGCCCACTCTAGATATTTCCTCAAGGGCCTAAGGCGACGGTGCTTCACAGTTGAGGCCTGGTTTCATCATGAACAACCAGGAGCGGGTCTGGGCGCCTGAGTGCGCGCGGAGACACACGCTTGGGCTGGTCTCCGACGTGTCCGACCGGAGGATGGGCGATGTCCGGGCGAGCATCATCCCACGTGAATGCTCGGACTCCATGCGGGCCTCCCCGTCGTGCCATCGCCACACGAGCATCGTGGGACGTGAGCCCGAGGCTATTCGAACAATTCTGATTCGACTGAGACCTGAGCTTGACAGGCAAATTTTGACTTGCCTATTGTCCCCTGGTGAGTGACATCTTCGAGGCCCTTCGCGCGCCTGCGCGACGAGCAATCCTTGATGAGCTACACGATTGCAATAGTCAGACACTCTTCGAGATTTGTGTGCGCTTAGCCATGAAGCACCAGCGGGGATTTTCGCGACAAGCCATTTCACAGTATCTCGCGGTACTTGAGTCCGCCGGTCTCGCAACCACGAAGCGAGATGGCCGATACCAGTTCCACTGCCTTGACAGCACACCACTCGTGTCCATTCTGAATAGATGGCCGATCAGGGGCTCAACGCGAGAGTCACGATGAAGATTAACCTTACGAGTGTTCTGTTGGACGATCAAGACAAGGCGCTGCGGTTCTACACGGAGATTCTCGGTTTCAGGAAGAAGATTGAAATCCCCGTCTGGAAAGATCGCTGGTTGACCGTGGTCTCGCCAGCGGATCCCGACGGCACGGAGCTTGTTCTGGAGCCCGATTCACACCCGGCGGTCGGGCCGTTCAAGCAAGCCTGGTGGCCGACGGGATTCCGTTCACCTCGTTCGCTGTCGACGACGTTCAGGCGGAGTATGGGCGACTCGCAGCATTGGGTGTTCGATTTACGCAACAGCCCATCGAGATGGGACCAGTCACGATGGCCGTTGTCGATGACACCTGCGGCAATCTTATCCAGATTGCCACCACTACGTAATGCGCCCGGTTGGAGAGTCAGTGCCATGGTAGAGCTACAATCGGGGGCCGTGACCACGTCTGATCACAATCGAAGGAGTCTCTGACATGAGCCGAGCCTGGTTACTGCTTCTCACTCTAGCGATTGGCATTCCCGCCACGTTTCTTGCCTACCCGTCTGTGTACCCGACGGGCACGACGATCTACGATCCGGACAAAGCGTGGAATGGCTACACGATTCATGGGACGCCCGACCAGCAGGGGGCCGTGCTCGTGGATATGAACGGCAACCTGCTGAAGCGCTGGGAGGGTGTAGCGGCAGTGCCGGGGCCGTTTCGGATTCTACCCGGTGGCTACGTGATGGGTGGGGACAAGCTCCGCCGGCCCCATCAAGAAGCGGTGCGCCTCGTTCAGCTGGATTGGGACGGCCGTGTGATCTGGGCATTCGACCGGACCGAGCAGGTGGAGACTGAGGACGGCGAAACGGTGTGGGCCGCGCGTCAACACCACGATTGGCAGCGCGAAGGGAGTTCCGTCGGTTACTACTCCCCTGGAGCGGCACCGCTGGTCGACCGCGGTCGCACGCTGATTCTGTCGCACAAGAACGTGACGCAGCCCGACATTACGGACAAGCGCCTCGAAGACGACTATCTTCTCGAGGTCACCTGGGAGGGCGAGGTCCTGTGGGAGTGGCTCGCCAGCGATCACATTGACGAGCTCGGATTCTCGGAGACCGCCAGGAACACGATCCATCGGTCTGTCAACTGGAACGAGGATAGACAGAGTGCCGATTGGTTGCATATCAATGCCGCGTCGTATGTAGGGCCAAATCATTGGTACGACGACGGAGATGAACGGTTCCATCCGGACAATGTTCTGTGGAGCAGCCGCGAAGCAAACATTATCGCAATCATCGATCGGACGGGAGCCATCGTGTGGAAGATGGGTCCCGACTATCGCGAGTCGGCACCGCTACTGGAGTTGGGACAGGTCATCGGTCAGCACCATCCGCACATCATTCCGGAGGGGCTTCCCGGGGCCGGCAATCTGCTCGTGTTCGACAACGGTGGCGCTGCGGGCTACGGGGCACCTAATCCTGCGGCTCCAAATGGGCGAGGATCCGTCGTCCGCATCTATTCCCGAGTGCTCGAAGTCAACCCAATCACCTTCGAGACGGTCTGGGAGTATGCCCTTGCCGGACAGGAACGATTTATGTTCTTCAGTCACTACGTCAGCTCGGCGCAGCGGTTACCAAACGGGAATACGCTGATCACCGAAGGAGCCGACGGTCGCGTGTTCGAAGTAAGCACCGAGAAGGAAATTGTCTGGGAGTACGTCAGCCCGTTCTTTGGGTCTGAGAACAGTGTTTCCAATCGGATCTTCCGCGCGCACCGAGTCCCCTACGAGTGGATCCCTCAATTGGAGAGACCTACCGAACGCGCCGTTGGTCCTCCCGACATTACTGAATTTCGTATAGCACCGCAGTAATTCCGTGACGCACGGTTAGTCACCCAGGTTGGCTACTTCTCTCAGTCGAGTCAGATTGCCGACCGCAACGCCAAACGCAACCAGCACGAGCCCTGTCAATTGGTATCCGCATTAGTCGCGATTCCAATAACTTGGTTGCCAGAAGGCTCGCAGCATAGGCACGTCTTTACCGGCCACTGTTTCTTTTGAACTGTTTCGCCTGTGCGTGATCAAGGTTGGTCTGTTTTGTGATCATTTGACTACGCACTCACAATAAATTCTTTTTGCGTCGTTTTCCTTTATCCATTTTTTCGCACTATCCGCGCATCAACGCCGAATGACAAAACACCCGCAACTATCGGCCTACGGGCTGCTGGTAATCACCACCTGGTGCTGGGGACTGAACGCGGTCATCAGCCGGCGCGCGGTCGGTGAAATCGCGCCGATGCAGCTGGTCACGTTGCGCTGGCTCGGCGTCGTGCTGCTCCTGCTGCCGCTCGCACGCCGTCACATCCTGCGCGATTGGCCGATTCTGTGCCGACACCTGCCGTACCTGTGCCTAATGGGCGCGTGCGGGTTTGCCGCGTTCAATGCGTTGTTTTACGTGGCCGGCCACTATACCACCGCGGTTAACATCGGCATCCTGCAGGGGGCGATCCCTATCTTCGTGCTGCTCGGCAGCCTGTTGTTCCTGCGCCAGCCCATTCGCCTGATCCAGGGCATCGGGGTCGTGTTGACATTGCTCGGCGTCATCACCGTCGCATCTCACGGTAATGTCGCTCAACTCGGTGAACTGCGCTTCAATCGGGGCGATGGTTTCGTGCTAATTGGGTGTGTCTTCTATGCCGCGTACTCGGTCGGCTTGAGTCGACGTCCCAACGTGTCGGCGTTGGGCCTATTTGCGGTCATGGCGGGGGCGGCCTGGCTCGCGTCACTGCCTCTGGTTACGATCGAAACCCTACAGCAAGGCTGGACGGCACCCAGCGCCACCGGCTGGCTGCTGGCGGCGCTGGTCACGTTGCTGCCCTCGTTCGTGGCCCAGATCTTTTTTATCCAGGGAGTAAGCCTGATCGGGCCGGGACGCGCCGGCGTGTTCGTAAACCTGGTGCCGGTCTTCGCATCGATCATGGCGGTGCTGTTCCTGCAGGAGCGTTTCGAGTTGTACCACGCGACCGCGTTGTCCTTGGTGCTCGGCGGCATCGGCCTGTCCGAGCTCAGTAAATTTCGAGCCTGACGGGATTCGCGCCGAGTGGTCTGTATCAGCGACAACGTTCCGACCGGGGCATCCCCTCTGGTGCACCGGGTACGGGTTCGACCGCTGGTCCCGTTCTCGTGTACGGGGAGGGCGTTCTGTACGAGCGGTGGCGGACGGCGCAGCACTCCTCACAGCGACGCCGACGTTGGCCGGTAGCTCGATCGTCACGATCGTACCTTTCCCCACCCGGCTCTCGACCCACATCTTGCCGCCGTGCTTGTCGACAATCTGTCGCGAGATTGCCAGACCCAATCCATGGCCCCTCCTCGACTTCCTAGTTTCGAACTGTGCCTGGAAGGATGGTCAGCTCACGACCCACTTCCGCCAACCATTTGATGCACTGGCAGATACGGTGATGGCGGCGTCAAACGCGGGTGCCGCTGGCAGGTCGAAACCGACGAAAAGTGAGATTTGGCGCGCCCGACAGGATTCGAACCTGTGGCCTTCGGCTCCGGAGGCCGACGCTCTATCCAGCTGAGCTACGGGCGCAACGTGACGATGGGCGAGACCTCGTGTCCAAGGAGGCTTGGGAAAAATGGCGCGCCCGGAGGGATTTGAACCCCCGACCTACGGGTTCGAAGCCCGGCGCTCTATCCAGCTGAGCTACAGGCGCGCAATGTTAAATGGCTCGCTACACGTTCTTGTTGCTTCACTGTCCTTCTGTCTGGTATCCGTCTGACGTTGATGATCGGGCCGGCCCTGTCGGCCGGTGACGGACAGTACCTGCTCATTCTACCAGACGGTGCCGCGCAGCATGTCGTCCGCCGTCGCCCGGGAAGCTCGCGTTGCATCAGCGCGAGTACTCGGCGGCCATCCAGCCACGCGAGAACGGGTTAGTGATGTACACCATGCGACGTGCCAACGAAGTGCGGAGCATGAAGGCCATCGACGAGTTGGACCAGGTGCTGGATGAGGTAAATGAGGCGGAAGTCAGGCTCGCGCGGCAGGTCATCGGGAACTTCGAAGGTGAGATCGACTTCGGAGAATATGAGGACCAGTATCAGAAGGAGCTGCGCTCAGTCATCGATGCGAAGATCGCTGGCGAGGAATTCGTGGTGAAGGAGGACGACTCGCCCGCCAAGGTGGTCGATCTCATGGCCGCGCTCCGTCAGAGCTTGGACAGCGTGAGCGCCGGGAGGAAGACGGCTCGATCGTCCACGACGCGCAAGACGGCCAAGGCCAAACGCAAGCAGGCTTGAGTGACCACCAGGAAGAAGCCCGGCTAATCAGGTGACCCGTTTCTGCAAGCAGGCAAAGAACCGGTCCATCATCATCTTTGACACACTGCCGAGCAGCCGCTGACCCACCCGAGCGATAGTGCCGCCCACCTGGACGGTACCGTCAACCTGCACCTGGGTGGTCCCATCTGTCTCTTCCAGACGGATCGTGGCACCACCATTCACGAACCCCGGTGTTCCGCGTCCTTCCACTGCAAGCCGATAGGAGCGGGGCGGCTCGAGATCCTGCATCTCGACGGTGCCCTCGTAACGACCGGTGACGGCGGCGATGCCCATTGTCAGCACGGTCCGATACTTGTTGTCGCCGACCGGTTCTATCGACTCGCAGCCTGGCAAGCATCCTGCGACCGCGTCGATGTCAATCAAGAGCTCCCAGACCGTCTGAACTGGGGCCGCAAATGTATAGGTGGCTTGGACATTCATGACAGGGCACTCCTCGTCGCGTCTCCCGCGGGTCCGACGTCGTCGTGGGACACGCTGGTCTCGATGATAGACACCGGCGACTGTCTTCGGGGCGGTCGTCGGTTGGGGAGCTGGTTTAAGTGAGACGCCAGCGCATCGAGGCTGGCCAGGTTGTGGACTGGCAGAAAGTCGTCGATCCATGGCAGCGCGGCTTGCATGCCTCGGGTGAGGGGGCGATAGCGCGGTGACCCCAGCAACGGATTCAACCAGATAAGTCGGTGACAGCGTCTCTGGAGGCGAGCCATCTCCGCGCCCAGCCGTGTCGCGTCACCGCGGTCCCACCCGTCTGAGATCAGGAGCACGACCGGGCCATGACCCATTACGCGTCGCGCCCATTCAACATGAAATCGCCGGAGAGCCTCGCCGATGCGGGTCCCACCTGACCAGTCGGGTACATGGCGTGGCAGGGTCGGTACTACATCGTCTACACCGCGTTTCGAAAGTCGTCGGGTGACCCGGGTGAGCGAGGTCGAAAACAGAAAGGTCTCGACCTGATCAAACCCTTTGGCCATCGTGTGCACAAAATGTAGCAACATCCGGCTGTAGCGTTCCATGGAGCCACGGACATCGCAAAGCAGCACGAGGGGGCGGGGGCGTTTCCGGCGGATGCGTCGAGGGAGCGTGACCAGCTCACCTCCGAACCGCAGGTTGTGCCGGACGGCACGTCGGATGTCGATGGCGTGTCCGGCTCCGGCGCGCCAGCGTCGAGTGACACGCCTACCGAGACCCCACTCGAGGGATGACAGCATCGTGCGTGCGGCTGCCACCTCGGTCTCGGAGAACGTGGCGAAGTCCTTTGTGCGGGAGACCTGACGAGCGCTATAGCTGAGCGCGACGACCTGCTCGACACGTAGCAACGGATCTTCGCGCGGAGGGGCCGCGCCGGCCGACGGTGAGGTTGGCGGGACGTCAACCTCGGGGGGGGCGAAACGCCGTCGTTCGCCCATCGCACGAAGATCGTGGGCGGTGCGCTCACCCCGTGGCGCTCGCCAGAATACCCGGAACGCTTCCTCGAAGATCGGGAGGTCCTGGGCGCGATGCACGAGCAGGGTTTGCAGGGTGTAGTAGAAGTCGGACCGCCGACCGAGGTCGACATGCTGCAGCGCGATCGCTACTTCCAGCATCCGTCCGGCCCGGGTGTCGAGCCCCAGGTCACGGAGCAGTCGCCCAAAGCGGATGAGGTTGCGAAAGAGATGACCGGTGGGGGCCGCGACGGTGGTGTTGGGTTTCGGACGTGCCGTCATCGGCTTAGGGTGAGCCCGTCGGAAGCAGACTTCGGTCAAACAACGTCTGTGCGCGCTCGCCGCGGATCGCCTCGAGATCTTCCTGGGTCTTGAGCACCAGCCCCAAGGTGTCGTCGATGGTGGCCCGGTCAAGCTCCTGCTTGTCGAGCGCGACGAGCGCCGCGATCCAGTCCAGCGTTTCCGACACGCCAGAGACCTTGTAGAGCTCGGCGGTGCGGAGCTCTTGCACAAACCGGGCAACTTGGTGCGCGAGTCGGGCGGGGGCCTCGGGCACCTTCTCGGTGATGATCCGGAGCTCCTTCTCGAAATCCGGATAGGCGATCCACCAGTAGAGACATCGACGCTTCAGCGCATCGTGTAACTCGCGTGTGCGGTTCGAGGTGATGACGACAACTGGCGGTGTCGATGCACGCACGGTGCCGAGCTCCGGAATCGTGATCTGAAAATCGGAGAGCAGCTCGAGCAGGTAGCCCTCGAACTCCTCGTCGGCCCGATCGAGCTCGTCGATTAACAGGACTGGAGGACGGGTCCCCGTCGATTCGAGTGCCTGGAGCAGTGGTCGCTTGATAAGAAACTCTGAGGAAAACAGATCCGTGGCGATCGCATCGCCGTCCGCACCGCCGGCCGCCTCGCGGAGTCGAATCTCGAGTAGCTGGCGTGCGTAGTTCCACTCATACACCGCATGGGTGACATCCAGCCCCTCATAGCACTGGAGTCGGATGAGCGGTGTGTCCAGCCCGTGAGCCAGGACCTTTGCGACCTCCGTCTTGCCCACCCCGGCCTCGCCTTCGAGCAGGAGCGGTCGACCCAGACGCAGGGCGAGGAAGATGGATGTCGCCAAGCCACGGTCGGCGACATAGAGCTCGCGGGACAACACGTCCTGCATGTCGTCGATCGTGGCCGGCTGGCCCGTCGGAGGAGTCGGGACGGACGAAGGGATAGCAGCCAAGGTCTATAGCCTACAGCCAGGACGGCTTCCACCAAGGGCTACGAGCCTTGGCGGTTTCCGCCTGAGAGAACGCATGACCCAGCGCTGTGGTCAACGCGCGCTTGACACAGATCGGCGCCATGGCGCGTCGATACTCGGCCGAGGCATAGATGTCCCCGATGAGGTCGGTGCCCAGATCGTCTGAGACTGTCGCCGCCGCCGCTGCGATCGCGCCAGCCGACGGGGCTTGGCCAGAGAGCGCGCGTTCCACTGATCCGGCACGGGTGGCTGCCGGGACCAGTCCGCCCAGGGCGACCGCCACGTTGCTGACCGTGCTCACGGTCAGACTGACGGTGGCCGCCACACCAATGACCGCGTAACGAGAGGCTGGATGCGAGAACTTCTCATACGCTTGTCCCTGGCCGTTCGCGGCGGCTGGCACCTCGATGGCGGTAACAAGGTCCTGCTCACCGAGCGCGGTCGTCATCATGCCCTGAAAAAAATCGCCGGCCGGAACGGTGCGCTCGGTTTCGCCCGTCGCGACAACAATGGACGCCTCGAGGGCCACCAGCACTGTGGGTAGATCGGATGCCGGGTCGGCATGAGCCACGTTGCCACCGATGGTGCCTCGGTTCCGTACCGCCGGGTCGCCGATGACACCCGCCGCTCGGGACAGCGCCGGTGCGCGCGACGCGATATCGGAGGAGGCCGCGATCTCGGCGTGGGTTGTCAATGCCCCGATGCGCACGCCGCCGTCGGTTACCGAAATTCCCTTAAGCGTGTCGAGGCGTCCGATGTCAATGAGCGCACTCGGTGAGGCGAGCCGGAGCTTCAGAAGTGGGATGAGACTGTGGCCACCGGCCAAGAGCTTGGCGCCGGGATACTTGCGTAGCAGCCGACCGACCTCGGCCACTGAGTCGGCCCGATAGTATGCGAAATCTGATGCGTACATCGGCCTATCCTTTCGCCTGCTGAATTGCCTGCCAGACCCGCTGAGGAGTCAGTGGCATCCGGAGCGAGGTGACCCCCAGCGGTCGGAGGGCGTCGATCACGGCGTTGTAGACTGCCACGGTGGACGCGATGGTCCCCGCCTCACCGATCCCTTTGACCCCGAGTGGATGATGGGGGGACGGCGTGACCGTTGACAATACCTCGATGTCCGGGAGCAGATCGGCCCGAGGGAGGGCATAGTCGAGCATGCTTCCCGTCACGAGCTGGCCGCCCTCATCGTAGACCGCCTCTTCCCAGAGTGCCTGACCGATCCCCTGCACCACGCCGCCGTGCACTTGCCCTTCGACGATGACCGGGTTGATCTGCGGACCACAGTCATCCAGGGCCACATACCGTTTGAGAATCACCGCGCCGGTCTCCGAGTCGACCTCGACCACCGCGAGGTGCGCGCCGAAGGGGAACGTGAAGTTCGGTGGGTCGTAGAAGGTCTAGGCCTCGAGTCCCGCTTCGATACCGGCCGGGAGATTCCACGCCACATTGGCCATCAACGCGATCTCGGTGATGGTCTTGTGCTGATCGGGCGCCCCCTTGACAAAAAACTTCCCGTCCTCGTAGTCCATGTCCTCGACGGCCGCCTCGAGCAGGTGCGCCGCGATGACCTTGGCCTTGTCCCGGATCTTCCGCGCCGTGAGCGCCAGCGCCGCGCCGCCGACGGCGGTGGTGCGGCTGCCGTAGGTACCCCAGCCCATCGGCGTGGTGTCGGTGTCGCCGTGAAACACCTTCACATCTTGAGGGTCGACGCCTAGTTCGCTGCCGACGATCTGGGCAAACGTCGTTTCCTCACCCTGGCCGTGCGGGGAGGCGCCGATAAACACGTGCACCTTACCGCTCGGGTGAAAACGGACGATGGCACTTTCCCACAAACCGCCCTGGAACCCGATGGCGCCCGCCACTTGGGAGGGGCCGAGCCCACAGATCTCGACATAGGTGGCTAGGCCCACGCCAAGATACGCGCCGTTGGCTGGCCCCGCGGCCTGCTTGGCGCGCAGACCCGAGTAGTCGGCATGTGAGAGGACCTTGTCGAGGGCACCGGGGTAGTCGCCGCTGTCGTAGTTCAGCGTGGTGACCACTTCATGTCCGTCCTCGAACTTCGGGATCAAGTTCTTCTTACGAATATCAGCCGGGTCCATCTCCAACTTTGCGGCAAGCACGTCCATCATGCGTTCGAGCATGAAGGTCGCTTCCGGGCGCCCCGCCCCGCGATAGGCCTCGACCGGGGTGCCGTTGGTGTAGACGCCGTAGACATCCTCTTTCACCGCGGGCAGGGTGTAGACCCCCGAGAGCATCAGCCCATGGAGAATCGTCGGGATACCGGGTGCCGCGGTTGAGAGATAGGCCCCCATCCCGGCGTGGACCGTGCATCGGAGCCCCAGGAGCGTCCCGTCTTTTTTCGCGGCCATCTCGACCTGCTGCACGTGGTCGCGGCCATGCGTGGTTGCTTGATAGTTCTCACTTCGGGTCTCGGTCCACTTGACCGGGCGGCCGAGCTTCTTGCTACAGAACATCGTGACGAAGTCAGCAGGATAGGCGGCGATCTTGCTGCCGAACCCGCCACCGACCTCCGGCGCGATGACGCGGATCTTATCCTCTGAGATCCCCAGCACCAACGAAGTCAGAAATCGCACGATGTGCGGGTTCTGGGTTGTATTCCAGAGGGTCAATTCCCCCGTGGCGGTGGTATAGCTGGCCAGGGCGGCCCGTGGTTCCATGGCGTTCGGGATCAACCGCTGCTGAATGATGCGGTCGGAGACCACGACCTCGGCCTGGTCGAAGGCGGCGTCGACGTCGCCCCCCGCCACGGTCCAGTGAAATGCCTGATTGCGGTCGATGTCCGCATGCAGTTGGGGTGCGCCTTCGGTGGCCGCCGCTTCGGGATCAATGACTGACGGCAACGGTTCGTAGGCGACCTCCACGAACTCGAGCGCGTCCTCGGCCGCATAGCGGCTCTCCGCCACTACGACCGCGACGATATCGCCAACGTAACGGACCACGTCTTTGGCCAGACAGTGATAGTCCGCGATCTTGAGCTCCGAGTCGGGGAGGAGCCACGCGCAGGGGGCCGGCTGTAGTCCGCCCTCGGTGTCGGTATGGGTATAGACCGCGACGACGCCGGCCGCGGCAGCGGCACGGCTTGTGTCGATCGACGTGACCATGGCGTGTGCGTGCGGGCTACGTACCATCGCCGCATACACCATACGCGGCATCGTGAGGTCGTCGGTGTAGGTCGCCGTGCCGGTAATGAGTCTGGGGTCTTCCCGCCGGCGGATGCCGGAGCCAAATATGCGCGCGCTCATCGTTGACCTGCCGTGGTTCCGGCAGCGTGACGTACCGCCCGCACGATGTTCTGATAGCCCGTGCACCGACACATGTTCCCCTCGAGTCCGTGCCGGATCTGCGCGTCACTGGGGTCCGGCGTCGTGCGGAGCAATTCATGCGACGCCAAGATCATCCCCGGCGTGCAGAAGCCACATTGCAACCCGTGTTTCTCCCAAAATGCGTCCTGGAGCGGATGGAGGGTCTCGCCGGTGGCGAGCCCCTCGATCGTGGTGACCTCGGCTCCGTCGACCTGCACGGCGAGTGCCGTGCACGACTTGAGCGAGACCCCATCGAGGAGTACGGTGCACGAGCCGCATTGACTCGTGTCGCAACCGATCTTTGTGCCAGTCGAGGCGACGGCATCACGCAGAAAGTGCACCAACAGGAGACGCGGCTCGACTTCGCGTTCGTACTTCTGCCCGTTGACCGAAATTATGACGGGAACCTTCAACCCGCACCTCCTTACGTCTGAATCGACGCCGCATGCTCGGATGGGGACCGGAATTATATCGTCCGGGCGACGACGTGACTAGGGCGTCGACGGCGTAGCTAGCGAAGTGCGCCAGTTTCCTCGAATCGCGCGGCGAGGGTGACGGTGTCATCGACACCGATCAGATCATTGAACTGCTGGAATGCCATCATGCGGTCGGTCGCGCCGGTTGTCGTGCCCTGTTCACGCAGATGTTCGTAGACGTTCGCGAGGGCATGTGCCGACGCGTAGAGGCCGGCGACGGGGTAGAGAATCAAGTTAAACCCCAGCTCCGCCAACGCTGCCTGAGAGAGCACCGGGGTTCTTCCCTGCTCGACCATGTTCGCGACCGTGGGCTTTGGTGCGCGTCGGCCCACCTCCTTCAGCTCGTCGAGCGAGCCGGGGGCCTCGACGAACGTGGCATCCGCCCCCGCGGCTCTGGCCAGGTCGGCTCGAGCCATCGCTTCCTCCAGTCCCACGACGGCGACCGCATCAGTGCGAGCGACGACAAAGAAGTCGCGGTCGCCTTTGGTCGCGACCGCCGCCCTGATTTTCTGTAGATACGCCTCTCGGTCAATCACTTGTTTGCCACGCATGTGGCCACATTTCTTGGGCCAGAGTTGATCCTCCAGAAAGCACCCGGCTGCCCCGGCGTCGATGAGGGCACTCACGGTTCTCACCACATTCAATGCGTTGCCATAGCCTGTATCCGCATCGACGATGATCGGGATACTCACGGCGCCGCAAATCTGACGTGCTCGCTCGACGACCTCGGTCTGCGTCAGCAGCCCCATGTCCGGCTGACCAATCAAGGTGGCCGACACGGCGTATCCCGAAACAAAGGCCATGGGGAAACCGACCCGCTCGGCGATCTTGGCCGACAGCGTGTCATACACCCCGGGGAAGACGAGGGTGTGCTGCTCGTCGATGATCCGTTGTACCCGATTCGACATGGTGGTGTGGCTCCTGGGAGGCGTACCGGCCGCAGTCCGTGGCAAAGTCCAGCTGCATTCGACCGACGCTGAATCTGACCGATCTGCGTTGGTCATCGGTCACATGCTGTCGGTATTTTCCCTCTTCACGCCTGCTTCAGCCGGTCCAGCGTCGGTCTCGGTGCGCCGCCGGACTTTTACGACGGCCGGCTAGGGCTGGGCTGAGGCTGCGTCCACCCAGGACGCCAGCACAGATGGATCCCCATCGATGTCCGGGGCTGGGGTCACGCGCAACAGCCGCGCCAGCAGCGGATAAACATGAATGTTCTCGAGCGGTCTGACCCGGGCGCCTTTCGCGATCTCCGGCCCGCGAGCCAAGAGGATGCCGTGCATCTCCGGGTCGTCCGGACTCCACCCGTGCATGCCGGTGACCGATGAATCGTCTCGCAGCCCCACCAGCGCACCAGGGCTTGCTACTACTACGACATCACCGATGCGGGGATCGCTGCGGTAGTGCAACGTGTCGGGCATCTCGTCACGTAGGTAGGCACGGCCCCCGTGGAGGTCGCCGTTGATGTCGTCACGAAGTTGGCGTGCTCGTTCGCGGTCTCCCCCGACGAACAGGTTGGCACCGGTTCCAGTCACGACAATCCGCGCATCTTGCATGTCGGCGACCGCACGCAGGTCGGTCGTCAGCGTGTGGTCCACTAGTCCCATCCCGTGGTCGGACACCACCACGATCGAGACGAGGTCGCCGTGTGGAAGTTGTTCGATGCCGTCCAGTAACCGACCCAGCGCGAAATCGACACCCCGGATGGCATCTCTGACCTCATCAGACACGGGCCCGGCGTCATGCCCGGCGCTGTCGACACCCGAGAAGTAGAGGGTCACCAGATGTGGGCGCTCACGTTCGGGGAGACGGAGCCACTCAAGCACCTGCTCGACGCGGTCGTCATCTGGTAAACGCCCGTCATACTCGGTCCAATACGTCGGACGGACGCCGTCGAGCGCCATCTCCGTGCCGACGAAAAAGAGTGCGGCCGTCACCATGCCCTGGGTTTCTGCGGTGACCCAGATCGGTTCTCCCCGATACCACGTGCCATCTTGGACCGACACACGTTCGCGGTAGTTGTATTCCTCACCGCGGATCGGATCATAGAAGCGGTTGCCGACCAGCCCGTGACGCTGCGGATAGAGCCCCGTGGCGATGGTGTAATGGTTCGGGAACGTTAGCGTCGGGTACACCGGGATGAGCGCATCGGCGACGGCCCCTGTGTCGGCCACGCGGTCGAGTGTGGGGGTGTCGTAGCGGTCGCGGTAGTCGTGCCGGAACCCGTCGATGGAGACCAAGACTACATACGGTTTGCTCAGCGTCTCGGGTGTATTGATGCCACCAGAGCCCCGTGGCGTGCGGGCTTGCGTGGACTCAATACCGGTGGACGCGCGCACGCGCGCGGTCTGTTCCGCGGCCCGGTTGGTTTCGCTACACCCGATCCAGCCGAGCGCGAGCAGCAGCGCCACGGTGGGGACTCGCTCGTGGACCCCGATGGTCCTTCGCTCAGCAGACACCGAGACTAGCCACCCTGGGTTCGTAGCGCAGGCACGACGGCGGTGTATGAGAAGTTGGGGTGAGTGACGGGGATTGAACCCGCAACATCCGGAGCCACAGTCCGGCGCTCTACCATTGAGCTACACTCACCATGCCTTTGGAAGCAACAGTCGGGTGACCGATCCGCTGTTGGCAAGCCGTTGTCGGTCACCTTGCGACCGCGCCTACCCGTCATTGTATGTGTCCACCTGCCCATCGTCTACCGGGAACCGGGTCGGTGGCGCCAAACTCGATAGTATGATGCCTCGGTGGACCGACCAAAGACCGAGCTAGCGTCCGAGATGATGGCCTCCGGTGCGTTGGTCACGCTCGACTCGGTGCGAGTCGGGCGTGTGTTGGTCAACGCCTACCGGTTGTCGGCCGAATCTCGAGACGTCGACGTCATCCTCGACGGTATTCTCGACGGCGTCGCGGAGCTCGTGCCGTACGACGCGGCCGGCATCTTCGTGCTGAGCGGCTCGGGTCGGCGGGTGCGGCATTGGCGATGGCGGGGTGATGGTCGTCCCGCCCCCGGCCGCCGTGATCCATACGAGGAGGACGGCCCGGTGGCCCGGGCCATCGCGACCAGCAAGCCGGTATTGTCCCGTGTCACTCGCCCCGACAACCCCTTACCCGACGTGGTGTCCTGTCTCGCTATTCCGCTGGTCGGAATCACCGGCATGGTCATGGGTGCTATCCAGCTTCACGCTCCGAGCTCTGACCCCTTTGCGCCTCAGGTCGTCGAGATGCTGCAATTGTTTGGCACGGTCGTCGCCGGCACGATCGAGCGATCACGTCTGAAGGACGAGGTGCGGGACAAGCGGCGTATTGATGGGCAGCTGCTCGTGGCGCGCCATGTGATGGAAGATCTGATCCCGCGCGACATTCCCAGCCTGGACGGGTTCGACATCGGGGGGATCAACGAGGCGTCGTTCGAGGTCGGCGGCGACTACTACGAGTTTATTCCGCTGCCTGAGGACCGCTGGGCCATCGTCATTGCCGACGTCGCTGGGAAGGGCATCGGGGCAGCGCTACTGGTCTCTGCCATTCGTGCGTCGATTTATGCCTTGGCCGGCCGGGAGCTGGCGACCCGAGCGGTGATGCGGCGAGCGAACCGTTTCTTCTATGACTCGGTGGAAGATGGGCGATACGTCACCCTCTTCTACGCCGTGCTCGACGTCGCGTCCCGCCGCATGATTTATGTCAATGCCGGACACCAGCCGCCGCTCGTGCTACGCGACAGTGGCGAGGTGGAAGAGCTTTCGAGCGGAGGGGTCCCGATCGGGATGTTCGAAGCGCCGCGCTACTTTGAAGGGGTCTCGCAGCTTGACACCGGCGACCTCCTCGCGATGTATACCGACGGGATCGTGGAGTCGGCCGACGCCCACGACGAGGAATACGGACACGAGCGAATGCTCACGACCCTGGCCGCCGCCCGTACGGACAAGGCCCAGTCGATTTGCGAGCGAGTCATGAACGATGTACGGAGCTTCTCATTTGGCAGCCCCGACGACCGGACCCTCCTCGTGCTCAAAGCGACCTGAGCACCGCTCGAGTCTCGTTTCTCGATAAGGTCTGCGACTAGCCGACCGAGACGACGTTCTCCGCCGCTGGGCCCTTCTGTCCTTCGACGACGTCGAATTCAACACGCTGACCTTCGGTCAGGCTTTTGAAACCCGTGCCCTGGATCGCCGAGTGATGGACGAATACGTCTTTCTCGCCGTCGTCTCGGGTCAGGAAACCGAAGCCTTTGCTGTCATTAAACCATTTTACGGTGCCGGTTACGGGCATGGTGTCTCCCTATGCTCTCTCTACTGATAATACGGTGGGTCACGAATGACTCTTCAATAACCCTGTCGCATGCATGCTTATGTTGACCTCGGGCTTCATGGCGTCGTCACTTGACGCATAGGTCACAAGTTTGCGTGCAACGCAACTCACTACGCGAGGAAACCGATGTGGGTCTGATTCGTTGTCGGGTGGCAACCGCAGATTGCGCGGAGGCTCCGGGAGGGAAACAAACCTGCTCGTATTCCGCTGTGGATTGTACCACAACGTTCCACGCGTTCCACCGAACTCTCAAATTTTCAGTTATTTGTCTAAAAGGGGGTGACGGACCGTCAGAGGAAGCGGGAAACGGCTTCCTGAGGCTGACGTGTGAAGGTCTGTTTGGAGGTCGATGGATGAACCCCTCTTGACGGTCCGTTGTAGTGTCAGGGCCCGAGAGCCCCGACGGTCATTGCTGGAAAGAGTTTTGTCGCCCAACCCGCCGAGCAGAACTATACCAGATATTGTGCGGTCTGTCTATTAGACGGCCATAACTTGTATCGCCATCTGGTTATCGGCTAGTCGTCCGCGTTGAGCGGTCCATGCTCATATTGCCGATAATGCGCCGCCAGCAGGTCTCGACCGAAGTCACCGTTGAAGTCACGCCACACACTATGCACGTGGTTCGCGCTGCCCTGCGTGTTGTCGTATTCGATGAGGAACGTTGGACCCTGAATCCGGTAGTAATGTGGCTCGCCCTTGGCGGCGCCGCCCATCCAGACAAACTTGATGTGATCGAGGCCTGCATCTTGGATAGTCGCAAGCCGGGCTTTTGCGATGGGGTCCGGTTGTACCGTCGCGTACTCCTCGATGATCGACCAGACGACGCTCTGCTGATCCGAGTCGAGGTCGGCGTGCGACACGCCAAAGTCTTCAAGCATCGTCACTTTGCGCTGGGCACGGGTCAGGATGTCCGATGGTGCCTCGTCCGAAACACGGGCGGCCGCCCGCTGGACGTCGTTGAGTGAGGCGAGGAGTGACCGTGCCTGGTCTTCCTCGCTGCCGAGTACCCGCAGCCCGGCCCGTGGTCCATCGCGCACCTCGGCCGGGTTCGAGCCAAAGAACTGCGGGCTGGTGGCGACCGCGCTGCCGTTTACGATGGTCCAGTTCTGCGAGATGTGGTGTCCTTCATAACGCCAGCCCCACGTGCCCGTGTTGCTGGGTTCGCCGAACACCATAAAGAAATAGAGATCCGGGTCGCGGATGGCCCGGCCTTCCAGCTCAAACAAGATTTGCTCGAGTTGTCGAATAACCTCAGCCTTGGTGAACCCGTCTTCACTCAGGCCGGTCCGCACCAAGTCGAGTGCGGTCGCCCGCTGCGAGCCGGTCATCGCCTTCAGCGGGACACCTTTTCGCTCGCGCGGGATGAAGTGCCAGTCGAAGCGGTCTTCGTCGTCGAACGGGAACCGAGCCGCCGCTTCTTGCTCGTCGGTCAGGCTGTCAAGGAACCTGATGGCGGCTGTGGACATGGCCGATGCCGGGTCCTGCGGCTGTTGCGACAGTGTAATCGTGCCCAGGAGCACGACCAGACACACGACGTTAAATATGGTGCGAGCCATAAGCCTGTCTACCCTTCTTTATCCACCGGCCGACGGTTGTCGTTGGCGTGCGTACGTTTCCGGGCGGAGCGTACCTCCCAGCTGGCGACGAGTCAAGAACACGGCCTGCCAGTGAAGCCCGTGACTCTTGCTTCCCCGTAACGTTTGAACGAAGTACTCGTTTTTTTCGTCAGTCGAAAGGAGCGGCCCGATGCGGGTGAGACCGCGTCGTTCGTGGTGCGGAGCACCCGTGTCGGTACCGTCGCGTTTCTGGACGAGGTGAGAGCGGCCGTTGGGGCCGTCACCCCGAACGTGGCATTGGCTGAAGTCCGAACACTGGGCCGAATTCACGTCGTTGGTGGAGTCACAGCTTTTCGGTGTCCGTGCGGTTAGGCCTGTCAACCTACCGGTCGAGGTGAGGTGTTGTGGGTGAGCGGGTGAGTCGCGAGTCGCCGGCTGGCACCGCAGGGCTTGGTCGTCTGCTTCACGCCGGCGTCTCGCGCTGGGGCGGGCGGCCGCACCGACGCGAAAGGGCTCGCTCAGCTACTCGACGACGAACTGTCCGCGGATGGATCGTGGCCCTACCGGTCGACCTGCATCCGCGCTCCGCCGTCGGACTGTAGACGGCACGTCGCTGACCGAGAAGGGATAAGTCCCCGGCCGAATTGGCGTGAAGCTG
>JAYZGM010000064.1:0-9804 GCA_036336225.1 Acidobacteriota bacterium
CATGCGATCAGCCTAGCAGACTGGGGCACGTATAATCGCCGGCGGAGGGACAAGCATGCGTAGACGAGGGGCGATTGACCGTCGGCGTTTCCTCGCCGGAACGGCGGGTGCCATGGGAGCTGCGGTCTTCGGACGCCTCCCCTTGGGCGCGATGACAGAACAAGGAGCGCCGCCGGCCCCCATCGGGTGGGATGCCGGACGCGTCCGCCACGTGTTACCGACCGTGAGTGATACCCGTCTTCTCCTCAAGGCGTCATTCAATCGGCCCCTCCCGACCTCTCCGACGCTCCGGGTCGGGGCGCGGGAGATTCCGGGACGGATGATCGATACCGAGGGGGAGCACTGGCAGTTCTTGGCAACCGAGCTGAGACCCGGCAGTTCGCACACGTTGTCTTTGCACGGGCGCGACGGCATGTCGTTGTGCGAGCCCTGGCCGTTGTCGACCTTCCCCGAGCCCGATTCGACGCCCGATCGGTTCCGCGTGCTCTTCTTTACCTGCGCGGGGGGACCGGGTGGATCGTATGAGGGCATCGGCGAGCGAAGTGGGTTTCTCCCGACCGCCGTCCGGAACAGGCTGTTGCGTCGAGCGCTGTCATTTGAGCCGGATGCCGCCGTCGCCAACGGGGACCACATCTACTGGGACCTCCACACGTGGCAAGGGGAGAACGCAGGACAGCTCAGCCCCAGTGGCCGCACCTCCAATTTCGATTTTTCCGATTCCGTTTTCGCGAGGAGCAATGAGGCGGCGATGAAGGCGGCGGCCGGCCCGCAGATCGTCCCGGTGTATGGCAGCGACTTCCGGTCGACACCGGTCTTCTTCCTCCAGGACGACCATGACCACTGGGAAAATGACGCCGTCACTGACGAGATTGCGAGCTTTCCGATCCCATGGTTTCAGCTCCAACTCGCCCGGGCGACACAGCATCTTTACTACCCGGAGTTTCTGCCGAACACAGCACGACCGGTCGGCCTGCCGTGGTCGTCGGCGGGCGATCGTGGCGAGGTCTCGGAGAGCTTCGGCACCATTCGATACGGGAATCTGGCCGAAGTCCTGCTCTACGACGTCCGGCGAACGATGAGCCTCGCCGGCCCGAACGCCGTCTTCATCGATCGTGAGGTGGAACGGTGGCTTGTGGATCGCACCGCGTCCACCGATGCGCGGCATCTCGTGCACGCGCCTTCGAACCCGTTCGGGTGGAGTGCGGGAAAATGGGGCGAATGGTATCCGGATATTCTGGACCGTGAGCGTGGGGTCCTCACGACCACGGTGAACAAACCATACTGGCAGGAGGGGTGGCTGCGCCAGCACGACCGTCTCGCGTCGGCGAT
Organism: Acidobacteriota bacterium; assembly: GCA_036336225.1. Taxonomy (GTDB): domain Bacteria; phylum Acidobacteriota; class Vicinamibacteria; order Vicinamibacterales; family UBA8438; genus JAJEEA01. The sequence goes on from JAYZGM010000064.1 coordinate 1,330, forward strand.
CGGCAGCCAACGCGAGCGGGTGCCGTTGATCATCAGCGGCGATCTGCACGCCATCGGTGCCGGCCGGATTCATCGGGCGGGAGAGGTCAACCTCGCGGCGAGACCGGTCACGGCCCTCCTCAGTGGACCGATCGGCACCTCCATTCGTGGATTCCCGTCGGTGGTGCGGGGCATCGGCGCCACGCCACCCGCGCATCTCGACCTTGAAGAATCAGTCGCTCCCATTGAAGATCATGGATTCACGCTGGTCGATTTTCTGTCTGATCGGATTGGGATTCGCCAGTTCAAATGGGATGTGGACCGACAGCCGCTCAGTGCGATCGATGAGCTGGAGCCGTTCTACACCACAGAGCTGCCCAGGCCGGCCTGACCGAGGTGCGGGGCCGTTGGTCGACCGGGTGCTGCCGCTCCCGGGCAACAAAGTGGGGGACACGATGACGCAGAGCCGACGGGATTTCCTGAAGAATGCGAGCGCGGCGGGAGTGGCTGCGGTGACGACCGGTGGTAGGGGCGCGATACACGTGGCCGGGCAAGTCCGGACGGAGACGACGGTCAACATGATTCAGACCGACGTGCTCGACATCGGGTACGAGGAGCATGGCGACCCACAAGGGTTCCCGATCATTTTGCTCCACGGGTTCCCCTACGACGCGCGTGCGTGGGATGGTGTTGTCCCGCCGCTCGCCGAGGCCGGCTATCGGGTCATTGTGCCGTATCTGCGAGGATACGGTCCGACGCGCTTCCTCGATCCAGACGCGCCCCGGATGGCCGAGCAGGCGGCAATTGCCCAGGATGTCGTCGATCTCGCCGATGCGCTTGGGCTCGACCGGGTGGCGCTCGCGGGATTCGATTGGGGAAACCGCGCCGCCTGCATCACCAGCATCCTGCACCCGGAGCGGGTTCTGGCTCAGGTCGCGGTCAATGGGTACTCGGTGCAGGACACGGTCACACCCGGCGGACCGGCCCCAGCCGCCTCGGAGGCGCGTCTCTGGTATCAGTGGTATTTCAACACGGAGCGTGGGGTGCGGGGTCTCGAGTCGAACAGACACGACATCGTCCGGCATCTCTGGGAAACGTGGTCGCCCGGGTGGGAATACACGGATGCGGTCTACCAACGCTCGGCCCCGTCGTTCGACAATCCGGATTTCGTTGACATCGTCATTCATTCCTATCGTCACCGGCATGTGAACGCCCCCGGGGAAGAGCGGTTCCTGCAGGTAGAACGCCAGCTCGCAGAGCGGCCGCCGATCACGGTGCCCGCGATTGTGCTGCGAGGAAACGAGAGTGGATTCGGTCGTCCGTCTGCAGATCCAACGGGTGACCAGCGCCGCTTTCCAAGCCTTGTTGCCAGACGGATCGTGGAGGGCGCGGGCCACGATCTGCCGGTGCAGCGGCCGGACGCGGTGACAGAGGCTTTGGTCGAGTTGTTGGCGTAAGCTTGCGTTCGGAGGCGTCGGCGTCTACTGTGGTGACGGGAGCGTGCCCGCTGGGTCCGCTAATGAAGCCCCGGCTCAAACCGCCGTGTCGCGGGATTGCGTTACTAGCCGGCTTAATCAATGGCCCCGCTACGCGGAGGCTGCCAACTCCGCAAGGGCGAGCAATGGTGATTCGACTGCCCTTAGGACCCGGTCAGAAGAAGCTGATCGTTATGGGCGGCGGCCAGGATGATCAGTTGTTTCTGACCGGGTCCTCAGGAGATGTCTAGGAACCAAGGAGATTTGCAGATGCGCAGGAAATGTGTCGCAGCGTTGTTCATTGCCACCATCATGGCCTCAACTCTGGCTTCCTCGGTCGAGGCTCAGTCGTCTTCTGAGCGGACCATGCCGATGCGCACCGCGGACGGACAGCCGGACGTGTCAGGCATATTCACGTTCCGCACGATCACCCCGTTTCAGCGGCCAGAACAGTTCACCGGGCGTGAGCGGTTGTCGCTGGAGGAAGCGGCCCAGTTCGAGGCGTCGGAGCGCACCCGTCAAAATCGCGACCTGTTTGACCCTGAGAAGGGCTCCGGTGGCTATCGTCCGCGGGCGGAAGGGGGCGTGCTGTCCTACAACGAGTTCTGGTACGAGCGTGGCATCGAGCTGACCTCAGACAAACGCACGTCGCTCGTCGTCGATCCACCGAATGGTCGGCTTCCGGCGCGGACCGAGGCAGCCGTGATGGCGGCGCAGGAGCGAGCGGCGTATCTCGACCTGCACCGGTATGACTCCTACGAGAACCGGAGTTCTGGAGACCGATGCATCATGGGATTTAACGCCGGCCCGCCGATGCGGTCCAGCGCCTACAACAACAACGTGATGATTTTTCAGTCGCCCGGTTATGTGACCATCCTCAACGAGATGGTGCACAACGCGCGCATCATCCCGATTGGCGACTCGCCGGATCTTCCGTTTACCCAACGGAGCGGGGTCTCGAGCGCGCACTGGGATGGGGAGACCTTGGTGATCGAGACGAGCCAGTTTGCCGGTGGAAGTAGTGGGTTGACGTCCACCAACATGCATTTGGTCGAACGGTTGACTCGACTTGATCCGGATACGGTGGCCTACAACTACACCGTGACGGACCCGACCGTCTATACGGCCCCCTACACGGTGATGATGCCGCTGCGTCGTACTGACGGCCCCTTGTTCGAGTATGCGTGCCATGAGGGCAACATCGGTCTCTACGGCATCCTCGCCGGTGCCCGCAATCTCGAGTCAGAAGGCCGGGAACTCCGGCCCTAGCCGGCGATAGACGACGGCGGCCAGCCTGCAAGAAAGACCGGTTCGAGGGGGACCTCGAGCCGGTCTTTTTTGATGGGCAAGGAGCGTAGACTCGTCAATCCACAATGATCATGTCGGCCGTGAGCGGTAGTGGCACTTGGGTGCGGGTGGCCCCCTCCCCGCATTTCCCGTGGCCACTAACGTCGAGATATCGGTGCCAGACGGATGGAACATCATCGTCGCCAGGGTGCCAGAGCCCCTGACGTGCTCTGTAGCACCCGAAGCCCACGCGAGCAAGACACGGGGCCGTTATTCGAATCTATACGGTCGACCAGATCGAACAGGCGGGTTTCGCGGGCGAACGCGCTTTCGATGACCTCGTGGGCTCGAAGAACCCTGGGGTCATAGAGCAGCGTCAAGTCCAAGTTTGAGCGCTCAGACGCCCCTTCGATGGTGGCGTCGACGGCATAAGGCTCAAGCTCGCCACGTGGGGGAGCCAGAGGGACGAGAACCCGGGGTCGTGGCTGCCGTTTTCTCGAAGCGGGCAATTGCCTGCAACAGCTCGTCTGAAAAGCCGGATTCCAGAGTCACGGTCTTCGCCCCTGTCTAGTGTCCGGCACATGCCGTTCGCGGCATGATTTCGAGGCTGGGCATCCCACCTGAATTGCGATGTTCGTGGGGCGCAAATTACCTATTCGCTCCTTCCTCACCCCTTGCCAGTCGGGCGCGATGAGCAAGGTCCGTGATCGTGTGCTCACAAGGGAAGACGCCGTTCGGTGGCCGGAGTCATCTTCCGCTGGTTATGGAAAAAAGCCCCGCGCCCCGTCGAGCGGGGTGCGGGGCTTTTTTCCATGTGTCGCGTCGCGGGTGGCGACTTGGTCCCCCCGCGCGCCGAGCACGAGGTTTAGTCTGGCAGCAGTCGGGGCACGAACTTCGTGAGTCCCTGGACGGGACCCACTTCGCCCGCGATGATGTTCCCGGCCGCATCCGCGGTGACGCCTTCGCCCATTGAACCGTAGCCGCCCATCCCCGACGGGCGTTCCGAGACATGCTCACGGATGAAGTACCACACCTCGCCGGTGCGAGCGCTCCCGATGCGAAGCCCTTTGCGCCATCCGCCCGGGTTGTAGTTTTCGTCCGACTCCGAGTCGATCGCGTAGAGCACATCGTTGGTGTCGATAAACAGCCCACTAATACGGCTGAACTGATACCACGTATCTAGGTGCGCGCCCTCCTGGTCAAAGATCTGAATACGACGGTTTCCCCGGTCGGCGACAAACAGCCGTCCTTGGGAATCCATCGCCAGCGAATGAGGAGCACGGAACTGCCCGTCCTCGTAGCCCCACGAGCCAAAGCTCATGATAAACGTGCCGTCGGGGGCCCATTTCGTGATGCGGCCGATCGCATTCGGGCCAGGGTCGTCAAGGAATTGGGCGCCATGTGTTTCCCCGACAAAGATGCTGCCGTCAGGGGCCACCAGCACGTCGTTGGGCTCGGTAAAATGCGTCGGAGGATCGCCGGCTTCACCGGGGGTGCCAAGGACGAGCAGGACCTCGCCCTCTGGGCTGAATTTCACGACTTGATGACCGTTGCGCGGGGCATCCGGGGTTCGTTCCAGCTCGCCGGCGTTTGGGGCTCGCGCGTCAGCCACCCAGACGTTGCCCTCGCTGTCCACATCCATGCCGTGGGGCCACGTGATGAGACCTGCCCCAAAACTCGTCACGACGTTGCCGTCCGGGTCGAGCTTGACGATCGGATCGACATCTGACTCCGCACATGAGTTGACGCCACAGCGGTCCCCGGCCCAGATGTGACGACCGTCAATGTCGACATTGACGGCGCTGACCGAGCCCCAGCTGCGTTCATCCGGCAGGGTGCCCCAGTTCCGGTGTGTTTCATAGGGATTGGGTAGGTCGTTGACCGCTTCGACGTTGGCGTGCTCCGGGGGACCCGACTGACCGCGCTGGGCCATTGTCACGCCGGGGGCGAATGCGAGCAGCGCGACGGCTCCGACCATGATGGGGACGCCGCGTCGTATGGCGGTACGCGACGATGGGAAGGACCTGTTGAACATCGATCACCTCTCGATACGAAGTAGTTCATCACTGACGCTGATTGCATGCTCAGCGTCGACAGAGCGCTGCCCACCTTCGCGTCTCGAGTCCCGATTGTCAAGCCAGCTGATGACGTCCGACGCCGCTTGACCGGGTGTCGCCGCTCCCACACAATCAGCTCCCGGTGGGTGGTGTAAAACCCGCTGCTGTCGAGACGAGGGGGGCATGAAGAGACGCGCGTGGCGCTACTACGTGGTGCTGCCAGTGATGACACTGGCCGGCTGCCAAGAACCGGACATGTCTCGCCGGACGCCAAGCTCGAGTGGGTCGTCACTCAGGCTCCCGATTCCTCCCCGCGAACGTCTGACGTCGGGGCCTGCCATCGACGAGTTCGTCGAGTTTTCGCCCGCGGGTCGTGTCGTTTTTGTGTCCAATCGAGACGGAGCGCCCAGACTCAGGACGTTGTCGTCCGCCCGCGACGAGCCGGTGGCACTGACGGATGGAGATGATGTCGTGATCTCTCCGGTCTGGTCACCGAGCGGCGACCGGGTCGCCTACGTGGCTGCGACCGATGGGGTGGCTGACCTCTGGATCGTCGATACCGACGGGAGCGATCCACAGCAACTCACGACCGAGCTAGGGGGCCTGCGCAACCCCCAGTGGGCGCCGGATGGTACGACTGTGGTGTTTCTCCGGAGTGAGGACGCGCAAGCCGATCTCTGGTCGGTCGCGGCCAGCGGCGATCAAGAACCTCAGCGTCTGACGACAAGTGGTACGGTGCGAGGCGGGGCCCGTTGGTCACCTGACGGCCGACGCATCGTGTATGTGGACATGGTGAGCAGAAGACGCAGTCTCTGGACTGTACCTGGAGAAGGTGGGGTGGCCCGGCAGCTTACGGACGGAGACGGGGATGATGATCAGGCAGAGTGGGCGCCGGACGGCCGGCGGCTCGCGTTTGTGTCCAACCGGGCCGGGAACCCGGACATCTGGATGATGACGGTTGACGGAGAGCCGCCCTGGCCCGTGACGGAGGGCTTCGCGAATGACTTCGATCCGCGTTGGTCACCGGATGGACAGTGGGTGGCATTTCGGTCCATTCGTGATGATCAGCCCGATGTCTGGGTGGTGTCGGCGGATGGCGGTCCCGCGGCGGCGGTGACCCGTGACCCACTGGAGGAGGCGACGGTTCGCTGGTCTCCCGAGAGCGGGGCACTCGCGTTCAGTGTGGCGGAGCGTCGCACTTGGCTGTGGTCGGTTGATATCGATGGGGTGGGGGAGCGGCCGCTGACGACTGACAGTAGTGCGGCCAGAGAACCGGTGGTTTCTCCGGATGGCACACGTGTCGCGTTTCTTTCGGGGCGTGGCGGCAGTGGTGACATTCATGTGCTCTCGCTCCGTGATGGCGCCCGACAACAGCTCACATCGGACCCGACCGGTGCGGCGTCGCCCCGATGGTCGCCCGACGGGACTCAGATCGCGTTTGAGTCTAGTCGTCAGGGAAACAGTGACGTGTGGATTGTCCCTTCAACGGGTGGGGAAGCGGTGCAACTGACCCGGCACCAGGGGCGAGACGTCGGCCCGGCGTGGTCACCGGATGGGAGCACGCTGGCGTTTACCTCGAATCGAGATGATCAGATGTTCAATATATGGCTGATGCCCGCGGTCGGGGGCTCGGCGCGACGGCTCACCACGATGGGGGCGGCTCCAGACCCGCGGTGGCACCCGGCCGGCCACACGCTGCTCTTCAGGGCACCGGGAGAGGATGGGCAAGAGCAGGTGTGGCAGGTGGGGATGACCGGCGTCGTCGAGCCGGTCACGCGGGGCGGCTATAGCGCCCGCATGGACTACGCACCGGATGGACGGTCGGTTGTCTATCAACGTCACGATGGCGTTGGGTTTGACCTGTGGGTGATCACCGTTCCGGCTCGGCGCGACCGGCGTCTCACGACGAATCCCGAGGACGAAGCCTGGCCCAAGTGGTCGCCTGACGGATCTCGGATCGCATTCCTGTCAGGTGAGACGCCGAATCGGCAGCTGCAGCTCACGGACGCGACAGGCGGGAGCGTCACCCGGGTTAGCCGGGTGCCCGGTGATGTCGACAGCTTTGATTGGCTCCCGGATGGGTCCGGATTGGTCTATAGCCTCACAGAGACGACCGCCAATCTTTGGCGCGTGGACGTCGAGCCGCTGCTTCGTGGGTTGGCGGCCGAGTGAGGTCGTCGAGCGCACGTAGGATTACCTGGGTCCTACTTCCGTTGTTTGCGGCTCAGCAGCCGTCTTTTCGATAGCGAATTGGGGGCGCGGGCCGTCACGTCGAAGCGAGCCTGAATCTCCTGAAGGAAAACGTCGGCGATCCGGCGATACCCTGCGCGCGTGGGGTGGAATCCGTCTGCTCCGATCAGTCCGGGGACACCCTCGAATGCGGCATAGAGGTCGACGATGCCGCCATCGCCAAGATCCGGCGCCATCCGGTGTATCTCGTCGTTCAGGTCGTCGATTGCGGCCTGGGTGCCGGGGTCGACGGTCTCGCGGACACTGGTTACCGGCGTGAGGGTCGCGAGTAGCACCTCGATCCCGCGGCTCTCGGCTGTCTGCACCATCGATCGCAAGTTGTCCGCGATGGGGCTGATGTTCACCGAACTCCCAGGCGGTTGCTGACTCTGGAAGAAATTGATGTCGTTGAAGCCCTCGAGAAGGAGAAGCACGTCGGGCTGAAACGACGACAACGAGGAACTGAGCCGCGCGTCGCCCTGCGAGGCGTGTTCACCAGAGATGCCGTTGTTGGTGACCACGATGATCTGGGTGGCGTAGGCCGTGGTCAGCAGATTCATCAGCTGCGAGGGATAGGAGCTGAACGGCTCGACCGCTTGTGACACAACCCCCAAGGACTGACTTCCGCGACCTCGCAGAATCGTCGGGATATCGACCGGGTTGATACCACCGGTCAGAAACGCATCGCTGACGAAGCCCTCAGTGATGCTGTCCCCAAACGCAAGGAAACGGGTCAGACGGAGCTCGGGATCCGGAGGGGCGATGGTGACGGTAAACCCGCACGATGTGGGTGGTGCCGCTTCGTCGGCGGTGGTGGGAACAGATGTCCAATCGACCGTACATGTCACCGTCGAGACACCCACGGGAAAAGCAGATCCAGACATCGGTGTGCAGGAAATGGCGCCCGCAGGTGTATTGGGGATCGTGGGCAGGGGCCAGCTGATGGGCACCGGCAAGGCATCCTCCGACTTTCCGTGCAGCGGAGCCGGACACACAGGATCAGGCGGTGAGACCGTGACCGCGAATGAGCAGGTGGTGGCCAGCTCTTCTTGGTCGGCCATACAGCTGACTTGCGTGGTGCCGGGTCCGAACGGCGAACCAGAGGCGGGCTGACATGAGGATTTCCCAACCGGTATGCCGCCAACCGTTGGAAGTGGAAATCCGATCGGGAGGGAAAGACCGTCCTGGGACGGACGGATCAGCGATGACGGACAGCTCATCTGTGCCATCCCAGGTGCTGCAGGTGTACCGGACGGATCTGGAGCTGGAGTGGGTGCAGCGGGGGACTCAACGTCCGTGCAGCTTGTAGTGAGAACCGTCAAGACGAGCATGAAGCCAGACAACCGATGGAGCATATCGTCGTCACCGAAGGGAGCGTAGGACCCGCTCAGAAAAAAATTGACCATTTTGGCCGCCGATGGATCCTGTCTCAGGCGGCGCAGGGCGTC
>JAYZGM010000065.1:0-7740 GCA_036336225.1 Acidobacteriota bacterium
GGGGCGAAGGACGTGCATTCGTTCCCCTATGCGCACCCCAGGCAATGGTTAGCGCTACCCCACCAGACGCAAGAGACGACAAGCTTAATGTGGAAAAAATGGAGGCGCCGCCCGGATTTGAACCGGGGATGGAGGTTTTGCAGACCTCTGCCTTACCACTTGGCGACGGCGCCGCTCAGGCTGGTCCCGTAAAGGCTGACGTCCGCCGGACCGAGCCAGACTTCAGGGTGGGACGCATCCGATGTTCAGGTGCAGGGGAGGAAGATGGAGCGGGAAACGGGATTCGAACCCGCGACTTCGACCTTGGCAAGGTCGCACTCTACCACTGAGTTATTCCCGCTCGCACGACCCACGTGATTTAAAGTACCACACGCACTGGGCAGCATCAAGGCGGACCCGGTGCAACTCGCCTACTCCTGGGTCGCCGACGGTAGTGTGCCGAACGGCTCGCGCTCCAACCGCGGATCACGCCGCTCTGGTGAGGATGTTACGCGGTCCGGAACGCGTCGACGACAACCTCCACGACGACGGGCCTGCCTGGGGGCATCGCGACACCGACCACATCGAATCGACACGGTGGCTCCGGCCCCGACCACCAAGAAGATAGCTCCGGGCCATCTTGACAATCCGGCGCTGCTTGCCGAGCCCTACGGCGGCGAGCGGTCCCCCGAAGCCGACTGTGCGAGGGTTTTAACCTCGACGAATACGAGCGTGCTCCCGTCTCTCGCCACGATGTCGATCTCGCCAAACCGGGTGCGGTACCGACGAGCAAGGACTGCGTACCCGCGTCGAAGGAGCTCACGGCAAGCGAGACACTCGCCCTGCCGACCGAGTGAAAGACGAGCCCGGGTCATGGTCTTGCGAAAAGAAACGCAAGAAATGGACCCAATTGCATCCGAGCGCGTGCGGCAGCGGGGTGGGTGACACCGGAGTCGCCTACTTGCGCTTCCAGCGGGTCCCGGCCGGGGTGTCTTCGAGCACGACGCCACGAGCGTCAAGGTCATGCCGAATGGCGTCGGCGGCGGCGAAGTCGCGTCGAGCCCGGGCCGCTTTGCGGTCGGCGATGAGCCGCGCGATCTCGTTCACCGGCACATCCGGGGTGGCCTCTTCGAGCCGTCGCAACGCGATGACACCCAGCACCTGGTCGAATCCGTCGAAGGCGTCTTTGACGGGTGACACATCGGGCACACCGAGCTGACGTTCGTCGATCGCAGTGTTGACGTGTCGGACCAGCTCAAACATGACCCCGAGGGCCCCGGGCACATTGAGATCCTGCTCCAGTTTGGCACCGAAATCGCGTCGAGCGGCGTCAACCCGCTCAGCCAGCTCGGGATGTGCCTCACCGCCGGTTACCGTGTCTAATCGGGTCAAACACCCTGTCAACCGCTTGAGTGCCTCCTCTGCCTGGTCGAGACTCCCCCACGTGAACTTGAGCTGCTTTCGGTAGTGCACCGACAAAAGCACATAACGGAGTGCCGAGGGGCGGTAGCCGCGGGAGAGGACGTCCGACACGTTGAGCACGTTGCCGATCGACTTTGACATCTTGGTGCCTTCGTCGAGCAACAGATGCTCGACGTGGACCCAAAAACGTGAGAAGGTCTCCCCGGTTGCGCCCTCCGCCTGGGCAATCTCGTTCTCGTGGTGCGGAAACACGAGATCGACACCACCGGCGTGAACATCGATGGGTGATCCATCAAGCAGACGATGGGCCATGGCCGAGCATTCGATGTGCCATCCCGGGCGACCCGGCCCCACGCCGTAATCCCAGGTCGGCTCGTCTTCGGTCGTGGCCTTCCACAACACGAAATCTCGGGCGTCGTCCTTCTCGTAGCGGTCCGAGTCGATCCGAGCCCCTGGCCTGATGCCCTCGTGATCAAGACGCGCCAATTTACCGTAGCCCGGTAGGCTCGAGATCTTGAAATACACCGACCCGTCGCCGCGGTACGTGTGGCCGTTGGCCTCGAGCGACTGAATCATCTCGACCATCGAGCGCAGATTTTCTTCGTCTGTCGCTCGCGGATACTCCTCAACCGGCTCAAGCCCCAACGTCGTGGCGTCTTCCCGAAAAGCGGCAATAAAGCGGTCGGTATACTCGCGCAACGGCACGCCCGCCGACCGCGACTCCATGATGGTGCGATCGTCCACATCGGTGAAGTTCATCACCTGCCGCACCTCGTAACCGGACACGTACTTGAGCGTCCGTCGCAACACATCAAGCGCCACAAACGTCCGGAAATTGCCGATGTGCCCCCGAGCGTAGACCGTGAGCCCGCAGGTGTACATCCGGACGGTCTGACCACGCAGTGGTGCAAACAACTCCTCTTGTCGACTCAGCGTATTGTAGAGACGCATCACACAGACCGGGCCCGGCGCGGGGGCTACTCCTCGGGGAGTGGAACAGTCAACTCGCAGAAATCGGCCCCGTCGGCCCCGGCCTCACGACCGAAGGTGACGGTGCCGACGGCCCCGCGCAGTCGCTCGATCGGCACGCCATCCGCATCGGGCTGCGCGAGTATCTGCTCGATTACAGGCTGCCCCTCCACGCCGACGACCGCGCCGAGATACCGGATCCGCAGACGCAGAACGTCGGCGGTACTGGCCAGTTGGAGCTCGACGCCGGCATAGGTGATGTCATCCGACTCGAACACCGAGTACAGGGCTTGATGAATAGACTGCATCAGCGCGTCACGTTCGTCGGGGTGAAACCCAAGATAGACAACGGCGCGCTCGGTGAGCTCGCGCAACACGGGGAGGAGTCGCGTTTCACAGGGAATCGTGACGTCCACACACATCGACGACATGGGGGGTTGCGACTCGGTTTCTTCCATGTCTGCCCGAGATTCTACAGTGAAATCTGACGAAACAGCGCCCGAGCCTCTTCACAGTCGCTAGCAATCTGGGTCTTTAGAGCATCGCCATCAGAAAAGACCCGCTCATCGCGGACGCGCTGGATAAATGCCACTCCTATCGAAGCCCCATACAGGTCTCGTTCGAAGTCGAGAACGTGGGACTCGACGACGGGTGACACAGCCGCCCCAAACGTGGGCCGTACCCCGACGTTGGTCACCGCAGCATGAATATCGCCATTAATGATCACCGCGGTGGCGTAGACGCCATTGGACGGCAGGAGGCCGTTCTCGGTCGCTAGATTCGCGGTTGGGAATCCGATCTGTCGACCGCGGCCGTCGCCACGAGTCACCGTACCCTCAAGCGTGTAGTGGTGCCCGAGCAACGCGCCCGCCTCATCCACACGTCCCTCCGAAATCAGCCGACGCACCCGGGTGCTACTGACAACGAAATCTCGATATCGCACGGGGTCAATCTTCTCAGCCCTAAACCCGTAGCGGGCACCCAGCGACCGGAGCAAGGAGAAGTTGCCTGCGCGGTCGTGGCCAAAAAGAAAATTGCCTCCTACCCAGACTTCTGCGACCCGCAGCCACTCCACCAGAACCGCTCGCACGAACGCCTCCGGCTCCCACCGTGACAGATCGCGTGTAAATCGAACCACCGCGACCCCGTCCATACCCGCCGCGGCCAAGGCCGCCAACTTCTGCGGCTCGGTCATGAGCAGCGGCGGCGCCTTGTCGGGGCGGACGACGCGCGAGGGATGAGGATCGAACGTCAGCGCCGCTGCGGTCGCGCCGCGCTCATCAGCGCGTCGTCGCACCTGGTCCATGATCTTGGCGTGTCCCCGATGGAAACCGTCAAAATTCCCCAGCGCCAACACCGGCTGGTGCCAAGATGGCGACGTGCGGTCGTCGGGGAAGTGGATGATCTGGACCGAGGCCAAGTGGGTATCGCGTATCATCGACCAGCCTCTCATCATACGTCAGAGCCGCAAGACAACCACCTTCGGTGCGCCCCACACTGGGGGATCGATGAGCGGTCCACAGTGGTCACACGGCACAATTCGAAGAAAGCAGGTCCACGACGAGCCCGTCATGAGCCAACGTCACGCCAGGGGGCAACACCGCGCAGGTGGCGGCATGGGGTAGGTCATGACATATGTGGGTGAAATAGGTCCGCCGGGCGCCGATTCGTGCGGCGGCGGCCACCGCCTCCTCGAGTGAGAAGTGGGTCGGGTGAGGCCGATGTCGAAGCGCATCGAGCACGACGACGTCTAGTCCTTCGAGCAACGGCCACGACGTCTCTGTGATAGCGCTACAGTCGGTCAAGTAGGCGAAGTCGTTGACACGGTAACCGAGTATCGGATGTGTCCCGTGGAGCAACGGCACGGGCACCACGTGAGCCCGGCCGATCGAAAAGCGTCCTCGCACCTCGACAAGACGCAGCCGCGGGAGCCCTCCCCCCTTTGGGGTGGCCGGGTCCCACACATACGCGAACACTCGTCGCAACGCCGCCAGAGTGGACGCATCTCCCAGACATGGGATCGCGGCCGACTGTCTGAAGTTAAAAGGCCGGACGTCATCCAGCCCCATGATGTGGTCGGCATGGTAGTGGGTAAAGAGAATGACATCCAGCCCGGTGATCCCCCATTGGAGCGCCTGCGAACGAAAGTCGGGGGTCGTGTCGATCAACACACGGGTCGCATCGTCGAGCTCGAGGTACACCGACGGCCGCCAACGACGGTCTCGGGGATCGTCGGAGTGACACGTCGAACAATCGCATCCCACGACCGGTACACCCGACGAGGTCCCAGTGCCAAGAAAAGTGACCCGCATAGGATCACCTGGCTTGCGTGCCACCGGCTTCGACCAGACGTTTGCGAAGCTCGTGCAGCACCCGCGTCAAGAAGAGCTCCTCATCTGGGGTCAGATTGCCCCGGGTTTTCTCTGCCAGCACCGCGAGGAGCTCGACCATATGACCGGCGGCGGCGAGATTCGGGGTGGCACGTTGTCCGGTCGACGGGTCCTTGGCGTCACCGAAGTGAACGGCGGCCGAGGTCGCCAGCGATACCACAAGCGCGTTGAACGAGATTTCCGGCGGCGGCGTCATACGTTCCTCACACGAGTAGATGGGTGCTCCATCCTAGCGTCCCGCTCGACGAAGCATTCGCGTCATAATGCGCGAGCAGAATCAGTTTCCCCGAGGCGGTCATGACCAAAGGTATCGAGCCACGTGAAAAAACGCCAACCCAGCCGGTCGGCGAGTGCTTCGAGCGTCTCGTCGACATCATGCGCACGTTACGTTCTCCGGACGGCTGCGCCTGGGACCGTGAACAGACACTCGCGTCGCTCCGTCCCTTTATCCTAGAGGAGGCGTATGAGGTCGTCGACGCCATCGATCGCGATGACCGGACCGCGCTACGCGACGAGCTTGGCGATCTCCTCCTCGAGGCGGTGTTTGTCGCTCAGATCTGTGCCGACGCGGGAGAGTTCTCGATCGTCGACGCCACCACCGCGGTCATCGAGAAGCTGATTCGGCGACATCCGCACGTATTTGGGGAAGACGGTGGTTCCCGTCCAACCCTCTCGCCCACCGAGGTCAAGGAGCAGTGGGAACGCATCAAGACCGAGGAACGCGCCGGGACGCCCGAACCAGCCACGCTGCTGGACGGAATTCCCGAAGCGCTGCCGTCGCTGTTGCGAGCCGCCCGGATCGGTGCCCGGACGGCGACGGTAGGGTTCGACTGGGACACGGCGGAACAGGTAATGGAGAAAGCGGAAGAAGAGATGGATGAGCTGCAGCAAGCCATGACCGCCGGCGATGCGGCTCACATTGAAGAAGAACTTGGCGACTTGCTCTTCACGCTCGCCAATCTCGCTCGCAAGCTCAAGGTCGAGCCCGAGTCGGTTCTGCGCACCGCAAATAGCAAGTTCACACGCCGTTTCCGTGCCGTTGAGCATCGTCTTGCGGAGCAAAGTATAACGGTGCATGACGCCTCGCCCGACGCGCTCGAGCGTCAGTGGCAGGCCGTGAAACAGGCGGAGCGAGACGGGGTCTGATCACGTCGCGCCACACCCGTCGCCGCGAGCCTGAAACCGGAACCGTTCACCGGTTTGGGTGCGCAGCGTCACCACCCGACCATTGGTCTCAAGCGTGATGGCACCGTGACGCCCGGTCTCGAGGACAAGCGCACCCGCCGCACGGTATCGCGCCGTCACCTCCGGCACCGGGTGTCCAAACGGATTCGACCGGCCAGCGCTCACAATAGCCACGCAGGGCCGAGTGGCCGCAATCCACGCGGGCGAACTCGCGCCTCCACTGCCATGATGCGGCACCTTCACGACCCGGAACGGCACCTCCTCGAGCGATTGCGCCACCATCGCTTCCACCTCCTGTCCGATATCGCCGAGCAAGACGATGCTCACGTCGTCATATCGCGCCTCCAGCACAACCGAATCATCGTTCCGCACACGCCTCCGCTCCCAGTCGGGACCCGGGGGGTGCAGGACCGTGAGCGACGCGGCTCCCATCTCGAGCGTTGTCCCGGCAACCACGTGGTGCCATCGTGCCCCGATAACACGAGCATCGCCTGTAACTCGGCGACTGCGGCGTGTCCGGCGACCGGCACCCCCTCCCACACGTCGTGCGGGGCCAGACGCCTCAGTACCACGGGAAGACCGCCGATGTGGTCCGGATGCCCATGTGTCAGCACGGCCAGATCGAGTCGGCGTACTCCAAGCCGCCAGAAAGCGGGCACAATGACTCGTTCGCCAACCCGTGAGTGGGTATTTCGCGTGCCTCCCGCATCAACCAACCCCGACCAGCGACCGTGGGCCTGCACGAGCGTCGCGTCCGCCTGCCCCACATCCAGAAAACTCACGCGTATCCATCCGTCTCCTGGAGCGCCGGTCACGACCGGCCTCACGGCTCCGGTCACAATCCACACCACCGCCACACCCCATCCCACCCGAGCCGCCCATCGTAGCCCGCCGGGAGAATCGAGCCAGAACATCGTCGCCAGCGCGACGTAGTAGGAGACGAGACTGAATGGGCCGGGAGGTGGAATGTTCACCACCAACCACAGCCATACGTCAAGCAGACGCGTAGACTCCACGAGTCCGGTGGCTGCCAGATGGGCCAGCAGCCCCGCGGTCAGCGACGGCAGTGGATGAAAACCGACGAGAACCAGAGCGGCCAGACCGGCAATCTGGGTCACCGCCATCAGCGGAATGGCCACGAAGTTGAGGACGAGACCGGCGAAACTCACACGCCCAAAGAGCACCGCGCCGACCGGTAACAACACCGCCTCGGCACACAACGTCGCGGCCAGCACCATCAGCGGAGCCGTCACCCACCCGGGCGGCGAGACATCACCGCGATAGACAACACGGCTGAGCGCGCGGCTCACCCCAGCACGATGCCGAGCGTGGCGCCAAACGTCAGCCAGAAGCCCGGCTCAAGGGTTGCCAAGGGAGAGACGATGCAGAGCACGGCGGCCGCCACCGCCAACACATTGGTCGGCGGCGTCTTGAGATCGCGAAGACCCGCGCCGAGCACAACGACGGCGACCAGGATCGCACGGGTCACCGACGGTCGTGAGCTGCCAACGCCACGCCACCCAGAACAAACACCGTAACCAAGACGGTGGTTGTCGCGCGCGAGTCCCATCTCCACAACACCGCCGCTAGCACCGCACTCCAAAGACAACCCAGCCCAAGCTGGGGCACCAGCGGTGGAATCGGCAGCAATGCGCCCAGCACCGCGCCCAGGAGCAGCGGTACCGCGGCCACGGCGGCGGGGGTCGTCACCCCCGTCACGCCTGCAAGAACCGCGCGCCGGTGGCACGCCAGCTGCGCTGCGCAGGAACTGGCTTGCGGACCGCAGTTTTGACGA
>JAYZGM010000066.1:0-5086 GCA_036336225.1 Acidobacteriota bacterium
GCTGGACACCGTCCGCATTCCGCGTCGTCGGGCTCGGTGGATCGCGAATCGAGTCGCTCTTCCAGAGCTCGTCGCCGGTATCGGCGTCGTAGGCGACCACGCCGCCCCGAAACGTGTAGCACTCATACCAGGGATATGCTCCTGCCGCCTCCTCCAGGGAGGAGCGCTATATATCGGTAGCGGCAATTCGTAGACGGCACCCGCGACCATCGACACCGACGCGGTCATAGCCTTTAACCTCGAGAGCGGCAGCGGCGATGGTCGCACCAGGTCACGGCCAACGATACCTTTCTCATCAACTGTTACGCTCTGCCGAACAGTGAGGAGCGGTTTACGTTCCCGGATCCGCTTCCGGCAGGGCAAGGATTGCAATGGGCGCGCGCCGACGCTCGGCACAGCGATAACTGTGCTAGTCCCGAGCAACTTGGGGGGATCGATGTCGACGTCCAGGCGGTCATGCTCCATACGTTGCCGGGTGGACGTATGGTGATCGTGGTCGGGCAGCAGACCGGTCGGGGCTTCGCGCTCGACCCGGACCGGGAGGGGGCTCGGTTGTGGGAGCTGTCGCCGGGTCCGGAGGACCGTGGCAACGTCACCAGCGGTGTAACCTTTGGAGGCGCCACGGACGGGCAGCTAGCGTTCTTTCCGATCCATTTCCGAGGCCCGCGTGGAGGGCCGAGCAACTCGGCCAATCCGCCGTCCCGCGGTGGGAGCGCGATGGTCGCGATTCGGGTCGGCACGGGAGAGCTCTCCTGGTATACCGAGACACCGTCGTCGCAATGCGCCGACCCCGTCCCGCGTGGATGCAGCAACGGGATGGACGGGGCCGCGACGGCCATTCCCGGGCTCGTGTTCGCCGGCTCGGTCGACGGCATGCTTCGAGCCTATTCGACGACTGGTGGCCGAATCGTGTGGGAATATGGCACCGCTCAGGAGTTCGCGACGGTCAACCGCGTTCCGGCCAGAGGTGGTACGTTGAGCGGGCCCGGTCCCGTCGTCGTGGACGGAATGGTGCTCATGGGCTCGGGCTACACCATCGGGGCCGGCATACCCGGCAACGTGCTGCTGGCCTTCTCGGTCTCGGAGGAGTGATGCCGCGGCCGTCGTACAAGCCTCGGACCAGGTTCCGATAGCCACCACCTTTTTCTCGCTTGTTCTAGGGAGAGGCCGGAGTCTACAAGTCCTGGAGACGACTGGTCGGCTCGGGAGTTCGATCGCGATCGTCAGTGTCGTTCGCGGCGGCCGACCGGCGCCGGGCGGGTGATCCAGTCGGGCGCCCTCGGTCGGCGAGTCTGACCATTGCGTCGTGGCCAGCGTCCTCAGTACCGAAACAGATACTGCAACTTCGTGAAGATCGCGCGATTGGTCCGTCTCAGATCGGTCGTGAAGTAGCGGTCCTCGTCGATGCGATCCGCTTGACGGTAGTGGTCGTCATAGCCGAGATAGAACACCGTGCCGGCGTTGACACGATAGGTCAGGAGTAAGTTCAGATCGAGCTCTTTCGAGAACGTGTTGTACTCGCTGATGTTCCGAAATAGCAAACGATCGGTGAGCTGCCAGGTGGTCCATCCTCGCCAAATCTTGACGTTGAACACCTCGAGGTCGCCAGTCCGTACGTCGGTGAACCGCGCCGTATCGAGACTGAGCCGGGATTGCACGCTCGACCATGGACGGACGGTTGCGTTCACTCCCACGCTGGTCTGACGTCCGAGAAATGGGTCATCGGGGTCGAAGAAGATCTCGTCACCCGCATCGGCGCGGAAACCGAGGGAGAACGAGCGGGACGAATTGATGAACGTGCTGAAACGGCGCCGCCACTTCCAGAAATCGATTCCGCCAAATCGCTCCAGCACGCGTTGACCGTTGACGTTGAGACTGACGCTCCGGGCGAAGTCGAAGCGGAGCCCGGCCTCGGAAACTTCGTCCTGCAGCACGTCGTCGACGTTGTAGCTCCGCTCGTATTGCAGCGTCGGCCCCCAGTTGATGACCCAGTGCTCCGGAAACCACCGATACTCGACATTGTGAAATGTGCGTTGCTGGTCGACTCGGCGTACGAAGCCCACGTCAGTCCGAAAGTTCGGGTCGGTCTGTCCCACGAAACTCCGGACCCGGAGGTTGCGGCCATTGCGCGAGTAGAGTGCGCCCCACATCGGTCCGCGCCGCTCGACGCCCGCCTCGTCGCGATGGGTCGACTGAAAGGCGACGACATTGAACCGACTGGCGCGGTTGAGTCTGAGCTGGGCGTCGACGCCACCGACCCGGCTGTAGCCGTCGAAGAATTCGCGGTCGGTGAACAGGGTGCCGATGTGCGACTCGGCATACAGGTCGTGGCGAGCCCGGCCGACGAGAAACTGTGCGGTCTTCCCGAACGCGGGGTCGGTGTCGTCGTTCCGTCGCCCCGGTGCCTCGTCGTCGGCGATAAGGAGTCCGAGAGTGGTCCGCCCGACCTTGCCCGTCAGCTTGCCGCCAATCCGCGGGTCGACGATGGTCCGCGTGTGGACGAGCTGGATCGGCGACGTGAACTCGAAGATCTCCGCTCCTTCGAGAAAGAACGGTCGCAGCTCATCGAAGAACAGCGGAAATCGCTGGTTTACCTCGATCTGTGGCCGGTCCGACTCGATCTGCGAAAAATCGGGGTTCACGGTGAAGTCTGCCGTCAGGTTCGATGTCAGCCCGTACTTCAAGTTGAGCCCGGACTCTGGCGAGGTTCCCTGTTCGACATACGTGCCCGACGTCTTGTCGAGTGACCCGAATTGAATGGCCGTGAAAGTTGGGAGGATCTCGAGGTTACGACTGGTCGACAGGTCCGTCATCCCCTCGAGGACCCCCATCTGGGCCATGAAGCTCTGGACCTCACGCGACATCGGTGCCCAGACGTCGTTCTCCTGATTCTTGCTCTTGATCTCGCGGACGATCTGAAACCCCCAGCGGTGTGGCACCCCCGGGGGCTGCTGGGGATAGCGGACGCTCTTAAATGGGATGGCCATTTCTGCCGTGTACCCATCTGCGACGATCTGCGCGCCACTGTCGAATAATGTGTCCCACGACCGGTCGGCGAAGGGAATGGCTCCTCCCCGCTGACGGCTCGCGTTGATCACGCCATCGCCCTGCACGTTGTAGGCATTGATATCGAAGTCGTAGACCCGTTGCTGATCCATGAACGGGTCGAAGTAGATCGTTATCAGGTCGTCTTGCGGCGCCCGATCCCGGTCGACCCGGTTGGCTCGCATCAACCCAGGGTCGTCGTAGTGGAGATAGAAGCCGAAATACAGATGGTCGCGGTCGTACGCAAGATAGACCTCCGTCTCCTCGGTGGCCGGTGCGCCATCGAGTGGCGACTGCTGCACGAAGTCGGTGATCATGGTCGCCGTCTGCCAGATCGGGTCGTCGAGGCGACCGTCGATGACCGGCGGCGTATCGACGCGGGTCGGCCGGATACGCGGTCTCCCGGCCAAGATGCCGAAGCCGACCTCCAACTCGTGCACAGTTTCGTCGAGGCGTGGTCGCGTGGGCCCCGCGCCGCGGGTGAGCACCACGCCGTCGTCCCCGTCGACCGACGAGGGGAACGGACCGGTATCGCGTGCCTCTTGACCTGCCGGTTGGTTCGTCACGAAGGGGTCCTGCTCCCCCGAGATGATCGCGGCCGGTCGTGCGGCAGCGACGACCGTGGTTCCGAGCGAGAGACCGAGGGCCAGTGCGGCCCTTGCACCATGGGTCTGCATCGTGATGATGGCGGCCGGAAAAGTGACGCGGAAGGGGGCGCAGCCGTTCGGCGAGCAGTATTTTACCCTGACCCCGGCCAGCATGTGGCGGAGACAGATAGTGGTGGTGACGTCCAACGGACTGTACCGCAAGGATCCGAATCGCCCGCGAGGGAGTACGACGAGGGCACTCGAAGTCGAGATCGTCCACCGGGGCTGGCCGCCGGCAGCCGATTCGCGTCGACGAATGCGACGGCGTCAGCCGGATGTATCGTGTTCTTTGAGCCGCCGACGAGCTAGAACCCGCGAGTCGAGATCACCGACCGTTCGTGGTCTCCCAGTCACGGGCGAGGCGTCGGGCTTCGCGGGTTTGAGCCGGAGTCATGCGTGCGGCAACGAGAGCGCGTAATTCGACGACACGGTCACGGTGTTCGCCGGTCATGCGCGAGGTGGCGAGATGGAACCACATGTGTGCCTGCACCGGGTCCTGGGTGAGACCACCGTCGCCGTCGGCATACATCACGGCCAGGGTGAACTGTGCGGCGGCGAATCCCTGATCGGCTGAGAGGCGGAGCCAGTGCTTCGCCTCGGTGTTGTCCTGGGCCACACCGCGCCCGTTGGCGTACATAAACGCCAGGCGGTACTGCGCGGCCGCCGCTCCTCGATCTGCCGCCAGTCGATACCACCGCACAGCTTCGGCATGATCTTCTGCCTGGTGTTGGCCCCGCTGGTACATGACCCCGAGTCGGTGTTGTGCGTCGGCGCAGCCCTGGTCGGCGGCCAGTCGATACCACCGCGCGGCTTCGGTGGCATCTTGGCTAACGCCACGTCCTTCTTGATACATAAATCCGAGGCGGTCTTGTGCGTCGCTGTACCCCTGGTTCGCAGCCAGTTGATACCATCGCACCGCTTCGGTGTCGTCCTGCGTAACGTCGCGGCCTTCCTGGTAGACAAATCCCAGCGCACACTGCGCTGCCGCGTTGCCGTCGTCTGCTTGCGCGCGCATGTCTTTGAGCCAGGCCGCGAGAGTGTGTGTTGCTGATTCGGTCATGAACTATCGGGTTCTCGTGAGCCCTATGGTGGACCTGGAAGGGGTGTAACTGCGTTCCGGCCGTTTCGGCTACGAAGCCGAAATAGGTCAGCGATCCCTGGGGGCGAGGGGGGAAGAAGGGGAAATCCCTCCATGGGCTATCCACCCAGGAAAATTTGGCTAGAGGCGATAACGCGGTGACTCGCACGAGTCACCACACCTGCCCCGAGCCCGGCCTGTCCGGCACGGGACCAAGTTTACTCTACAGGTACGAGTCTTGCGATCTTGCCACCCGCATTGTGTTCAAACAGAAGATAGATGTCGCCATTGAATGCCTGTTCGATATCGCGTACTC
>JAYZGM010000067.1:0-5054 GCA_036336225.1 Acidobacteriota bacterium
CGATGCGGCTCACGATCTCGGCAGTGGCGATGTCAATCAGGATGATGTGCCGTCCAGGGCTGTTATTTGGTCCATATTCCGCTGTCAGGGCGAAGCGCCCATCGGGGGACACATGGACTTCATGTGGAATGACCGGACCGATCGGGATCCGCGCGATCTCGATCTCGGTCGCGAGGTCAACGAGTGTGATACTGCCACCCGTTCGGTTGGCGCCCAGGAGCGTCCCGGTCAGTGCCGTGGAGGGCGTCGCGACGCCCAACCACAACACCAGCAGGAGGCATACAAAACGTGTGTCGGTACGTGGCCGGCGGTGCGTGCACCGTTCCGGAGGTCGGTCGCCACGTAATTCAGCCACACACTGGCCTGAAGGCCGCATCTAGAGCCCAAAACCGAGTCGGTTGTGCCGGGTCATGATGGTGCGCCCTTCCATGACAAATCGAGAATCGATCTGATCGATCGCCGTCGTGCGTGTCTGACGCATGACCATGCGGAACTCGTCCAGGACGATGTCCAGAACCTTGTCGACGCCCTCCTGTCCGAATGCGCCCAGACCCCAGACGTGCGGCCGACCGATGCCGACGGCGTCTGCACCCAGCGCCAAGGCCTTGAAGATGTCCGCTCCGCGTCTGACGCCGCTGTCGATGAGAACGGGGACGCGGCCGTCAACGGCTTTGACGACTTCCGGGAGTGCATCGATGCTTCCACGAAGCATGTTGACCCCGCGGCCACCATGGTTTGAGACGAAGACACCATCCGCGCCGTGTTCGACGGCGAGTTGGGCTTCTTCCTGCGTGACGATGCCCTTCACGAGCACCTTCATCGACGTGTAGTCCTTCAGCCGCTTGAGGTAATCCCAATCTTGTGCCGGACGCGGACCGGCGGGACCTTCGATGTTCCGAGACATGGGCCGTTGATAGCCCTCTTGATGGTTGTGGCAGCTCTGGCACAGTGCCGGGCTCTTGCCTTCGACGCCTTCTGCCCGCCGGACCAGTTCTCGATTGCTACCACCAAGCAGGTCAACGGTCCAGACAAGGACCTCGCAGCCTGCCGCCTCGACGCGGTCCAGCGTACGGGTCACCTCGTTCCAATCGGGGCGGATGTAGAGCTGGTACCAGTGTGGCTCACCGTAACCCTCGGCAATTTCCTCGTAGGACATCGAGCTGGCGTGGGATTGGCACACGAACGTGCCCTGTCCCCGGGCGGCTCGAGCGACGGCGACCTCTCCCTGCGTGTGGTACGCCTGGAGCGCGGCGACGGGACACGTGAAGAGCGGGGACTCGTACCGTTTGCCGAAGAGTTCGATCGAGGTGTCCAGGTTTGAGGTGTCCTGACCGAGGCGCCTTGGACGAAGTGCGATGCGGTTGAAGCCTTCTCGATTCGCCACACGCGTCTCGAGATCATCGACCCCGAGGTGTAGATAGGCCCAGTGCTCAGCCAGGTTGTTTGCGTGGGTTGTCATCTCCATGTCCCAGACATTGACGGCCTGTTCCGGAGAGTCGAGGACCTGCCCTGTAAGCTGCCCTTCCAGAAACCGGTTAGGGTCGAGCGCAAGCGGGTTCGCGGATTCCTGGCCAGCCAGCGGTGCGTGGGCCTGGGTCGGGAATACCATCTCGGCCCCGCAATCCGGGCAGGGAATACCCGCCGGGCGCGGCCCGGCCGACGTGGCGCGTACTGCTTCCTTGGCAATGGCGTCTTGCCAACTGGACGGCAGCCCGGGATAGGCCGCCGCGAGCAGGGGACTTGCTGCCAGCAGCTTAAAGAAGCGCCGACGGCTTTCGCGTTGATTCTGTGCGGTTGTACTGCCTGGTCGTCCAGCCATGTGTCTCTCCTCACTACGCGGCGGATCCAGAACCGCCTACGAGCGTCGATGGTAACGCAATTCCAGCCGTTGCCTTGAATAGCGTGCGGCTAGTTCCTGGTCGCGGCGCGTGCTGCTCACGACCGGCGCACGCCCGGTAATCTTACAGCGCAAGTGGCAAGAGTGTGGCCAGCATCGGGTGTCTTACCTCGCGTGCCTCCCACGTCGTGCGCTTCGCGGCGGTCCGGTTCGGGGCATGGTGTGTCATTGGGTGTTGCGCTGATAGCCGATGGTGTACGCCGGTTGGAGTCGGCAGCTCTGTCAAGTCATGTGGGACCGAGCCCGGTGCCCATTGGAGCCGGTGCCGGGGGAGTCGTATGATGGGGATCGTTTGTCTGGTCATGGCGAGACGTTTGCGGTCACCACGTGGCCGTCCGCCCGCGGCCAGGATAATTGACCCCGTCGTTGACGTGAACCAGTCGACCGCCTAAGCCGCTGACGAAGCCGATACGCTGCGTGCATCGGCGTTCGGACTTACAGCGTGGGAGTTCAGACATGACTACCAGGACCCGCTCGATCGCCGCGACCCTTGCCATCGTGAGTGCACTTGCACTGACGGGTTGGCTCCACGCGGCGGAATCCTCGTTGCCGATGGCGAATCCCGAGGAAGTTGGGCTGTCGTCGGTGCGGCTCGTGCGAATTAACGAATTGATACAGCGCCATATTGACGCCGGTGAGATCAGCGGGGCCGTTACCCTGGTGGCTCGTCGAGGTCATGTGGCTCATCTTGAGGCGCATGGGCGCACGGCATTCGAGGGTGGGGTAGCGACCGCTCGCGACGCCGTGTTCCGGATTGCGTCCATGACGAAGGTGATTACCGGAGTGGCCGTCATGATGATGGTCGAGGAGGGCAAGCTTCGAATTACCGATCAGGTGTCGCAATACATTCCTGAGTTCGCCGGGCTCGACGTGGCGGTTGCGTCCTCTGGCCGGCCAGCGGGAAGTGGTGATGGCGAGCGTCTGGTTGACAGGGTGCCGGCACTCCGACCGGTGACCGTGCGTGATCTGCTGACGCATACCTCTGGGCTGGTGAGTGGCCCGATGAGTAATGCGTCCGAGCGGCCGATTGCCCAGCGACCGGGCGAGACCCTGGCGGACTACGTGCCGCGGCTCGGCCAGACCGTTCTCGAGTTTCAGCCCGGGTCTCGTTGGTCCTATAGTCCCGGAGCCGGGTTCCAGACGCTCGGTCGTATCGTCGAGATCGTGTCGGGGCGCCCGTTGGACGTCTTTATGCAAGAACGTATCTTCGACCCGCTCGGGATGGGCGATACCTCGTTCCACCCGGACGCCACACTGGCATCGCGTTTGGTGACCGCCTACCGGCGAAGTGACGACGGCGTTGAACTGGATCCCGACCCCGACCGCATGCAACGACCGAAGTTTCACCGGGCATCAGGCGGACTCGTCTCGACCGCGGGGGATTACGTGAAGTTTGGTCAGATGTTGCTCAACGGCGGTGTCTTAAATGGCAAGAGATTGCTCAGTCCGAGAACGGTCGAGCAGATGGCGGGGTTACATATCGCCGACACGCTTCCAGGGCGACTTCGGGGCGAGGGATATGGCCTCGGCGTGCGAGTGGTCAGTGATGCCGTGGCTGGAGGCTCGCGGCTTTCGGACGGGAGTTATGGATGGAGCGGAGCGTTCGGAACGCATTTCTGGGTGGATCCGAGGGATGAGATCGTTGCAATCTTGATGATCCAGACCCCGATTCGTGAGCTCCGTCCGGCATTTGAAAACGCCGTGATGCAGGCGATTATCGACTGATCGCCGGACGGCGACGCGCCCATGCAGGCGCCGGACCGGCTCTGCGTGACCAAGCGAGATGGGGTGTTCGGGGTGCGTGACACACAGAAGGCGGATTACCGAGGCGTTGCGGAACGACGCGTCGGGAATACGCAGTAGAGGAGGATATTGATGCAGGGTTCGAGAATCGCATTAGTGGCTACCGTCGTGACGCTGAGTGGTACCGTCGCGTTAGAGAGTCTTCAGCAACAACGTGACGTCGATGTCATGACGGCGGCGGCGGAAAACTTCTTGGCCTCGTTGTCGAGCGAGCAAGGCGAGGAGGCAACCTTTGGCTTCGATTCCGAAGAACGTTCCAGGCATCACTTTATTCCACCTGAAGTGTTCGAACGTCACGGTGTGGTCTACAGCGAGATGACATCGGGGCAGAAGGTGCGTGCCCTGGATCTGCTGCGGTCTGGTTTGAGCCAGGAGGGCTACCTGACGGCTCAGCAGATCATGGAGGTGGAGGGTATTCTGGGCGTCCTCGTCGAGGGAGAGGACCGACAGTTCGCCCGGGATCAGGATGCCTACTGGGTGTCTGTCTTCGGTGCGCCGGGGGAGGGGGCGACATGGGGATGGCGTTGGGAGGGCCACCACCTGTCATTGCACTTTACGGTCGTCGAGGGTGCGCTAACCGCGAGTACGCCCACCTTCCTCGGGGCCAATCCGGCGACGGTTCCGTCGGGGCCGCGCAAAGGTTTGCGCGCGATGAAAGCGCAGGAGGACACTGCGCGTGCGCTGCTGGCGTCTTTGGATGCCGAACAGCGTGAGGTGGCGATCTTCGATGACGTCGCTCCTACGAATGTTGTCACGGGGGCTGATCTCGTTGTTGATCCCCTCGAGCCGATCGGCATTCCGGGTTCGGCGCTCTCGCCGGCGCAGCGTGAGCAACTGGCGGCGGTGATCGGGTCGTATGTGTCGATCATGGCTGACGACATTGCGGCGTTACGCCGTGGGGCAGTTCGGGAGGGTGGTCTTGATGATACCTATTTTGCGTGGGCGGGACCGACGGAGCGTGGGGCAGTCGCCTACTATCGCGTCCAGGGCGAGAACTTCTTGATCGAATTCGACAACACGCAAGAAGATCCGAATCACATTCATGCCGCCTTTCGCGACTTCGATGGCGACCTTGGTCGTGACCTGCTGCGAGAACACGTTGCTCGCTCCCACGCCGATGTTCAGGCGGGTGCCTTGATCGTGAACTGAGCCAGAGGCCTTGGCCATTGGCCGTATCGTGTCGTACCCGTGTCGCGTGGCGCGATGAGTAGACGTGCGGTGGGTGCTGCGTGTGCTGCTGCCCTGATGCGAGGGCTCTGAGCCGTGAGGGACGGATCTTCTACGAGTAAGGTTTCCCATTGAGTCGTTTCCAATTCCTGCGAGGTGCAAGCGTGCAGAAGCGTAATCCGATTCT
>JAYZGM010000068.1:0-14897 GCA_036336225.1 Acidobacteriota bacterium
GGGAGGACCGCACAGCCTATCTTGCTGCGCCCCTGACGGGTGAGCCAGCCGGCCGTGGCCGAGCTGCGGTTTCAAGTGTTTAAGTGAGGACGCGTCTCGATGGCTGGCGCATGAGCGAGACATTCTCGCGGCGGGTATCGATACGCCGAGCATCGACCGACTTCCGCGCCCACGTCGTGCTCTATGCGAGGGACATTGCGGGCTTCGAGAATCCCGCCGACCTGTCGGGACTACCGGCTACCGGAAGCTATATGATCGCGCTACTAATGAAGATCGCCGGTGCAGTGGCGGACCACTGCGTATCGCGGCGTTCATCCCCCACTGAGGGCCTGGTCGCGAGAGACACGAGACGGACCGGACCGCACTTGCCACCTCTGCAGCTCGCTACGGCAACGCAAACACGAATAACGCGTTCCCGGCCCGAGGGTTCTTCAACTCCGGTAACAGGTCGTTTGGCAGCACACTGGTCCAACTTGACCCACCGAGGGGCCCACCGGCGCCAAACGCGATGTATTGCTTCCCATCAACCGCGTAGGTGATCGGGTAGCCGTTGGACATGGTGGTCAGACGGGTTTGCCATCGCTCCTCGCCAGTGGCCGCGTCGTAGGCAAAGATCCAGCGGTCCCAATCCCCCACAAAGACCAACCCTCCGGCGGTCGTGAGCGCCGCGGTGTTATATGGCGCCCGGCGACGATGCTTCCACAACGTCTCCCCGGTCCGGATGTCGAGCGCCTGGAATTCACCCAACACGTCGGGAGCATCCGGATGGAAGTGGTTACGCCGACCACGCACCCCTCCGGTGCCACCGCCACCAAGCCGGCGTTCCACCGGCCCGAACGCCGCGGTTTCACAATTGAGATTCAACGGGATATACAGGGCCGTCGTGTCCGGGTGATAGGCCATCGCCCGGAGACTCTTGAACCCGCCGGTGCTGGGGCAGAAGAACAGCTCCTCGCCAACGCCCGTGACCATACCCTCACGATAAGTCACCTGCCCGGTCTCGGTGTCGACATCGAGAATGTTCTGATAGCCCAGGTCGACGGCGTTGGTAAACCCGCCCGTGACCCGATCGAGCTCCCAGAGGATGCCCAGCTTCCCCATACTGAACACGGACTGCTTGCCGTCGTAGTCAATCAAGATTCGCTCGAACGTCTCATCCATGTCATGGCTATCACCGGGAATATGCTGGAAGTACCATTTCATCTCCCCGGTGGTTGGGTCGAGCGCCAGCGTCGAGTTGCTATACAGCGCGTCACCGTCGGTGCCACGTGCGTCACGTGTCCACGGCTTCGCCTGAGCCGTCCCATAGAAGACCAGCCCGCTCACCGGGTCGTAGCTGCCAGGAATCCACGCGTCGCTCCCGGCCCGGAAGAGCAACGGCAAATCGCCCCAAGAATCGCCGCCCCGCTCACCCGGTCGAGCGATCGTCGACGTGCGCCACAGGACGTCTCCGGTTCGAGCATCGACCCCAACGATGTAACAGGTGTCCTCACGGAACCGCTCACACCCGCGCAAGCCAGCCACAATCACACCATCGGCGATGACAGGACCGCTCGAAAACCCGTAGCCCTCTTCGGTGGGCATCACCGGTGTCTCCCATCGCACCTCGCCGGTGTGAGCATCGAGCCCGACCACGTGCGCATCGACGGTGTTCACGATGATGAGGTCTTCGTAGATGGCGAGGCTGCGCATCTGAGCGGCCGGGCGCCGGGCCTCATCCATCTCCCGGCGATACTCCCAGATGAAGTCGCCGGTATCAGCACGAAGCGCCTGCACGACATTGCCGGGATTGGCGAGGTAGAGGACGCCGTCGTGGACCATCGGGGTCGTCTGCGACACGCCCGGCTCAAGCCCCCACGACCAGGCGAGCTGAAGCTTGCCCACGTTTTCGCTATCGATCTCGTCGAGCGGGCTGTATCCCCAGCCGTCGAGGGTCCTCCGCCAGCTCAACCAGTCCGCCGGATCAGGATCCTGCAGAACCGCGTCGCTCACAGGTGTGAATGGGTCGTTCTGTGCGTACGCGGGCAACGTGATGACAAGAGACAGAACGCCCGTCAACATGGAACGCCAGACACGAAACGTCATACGAACCTCCTCCAACGTCCACGGTGCACCCGTGGCATCACCAGCTACGCAATCCCAGCGCCGGCCACGCCGACATACACCGAGTAGAGCGACTGACTCGCGGTCATAAACAGGCGGTTCCGTTTGGCGCCACCAAAACAGACGTTGGCGCAGCGCTCCGGAAGCCGAATCGCCCCGATCGGCGCGCCATCGGGCGCGGTGACCATTACTCCGTTACCGGCCCCGGCCCAGACATTGCCATCGACGTCACACCGGATGCCGTCGGCGACCACCAAATTGTCGGACCCGGGCGCGCGGAGTTCAGCGTGGGTACGTCCATTGGTCAGGCGGGTGCCATCGACGTCCCACACCTTGATCTCCCGTCCGCTCCCGGTATCGGCCACATACAACCGGTCGTACCCGGGCGAGAAGCAAATGCCATTAGGTGCCCCGATCTCGTCGGTCACCATCGCGATCTGTCCCGTTTGACCATCGACACGATACACCGCCAACGGAAGCTCTGCCTCGGCCCGGTTGCCTTCGTAGTTGCCCCGCACTCCGTAAGGCGGATCCGTAAACCATATGCTTCGGTCGGAATGCACGACGACATCGTTGGGCGAGTTCAACGGTTTTCCGTCGTAGCTCTCGGCCACCACGGTCACCTGACCGGATGCCTCGTAGCGGGCGACCCGACGCCCCCCATGCTCACAAGACAGCTGGCGCCCTTCGAAGTCGAACGTGTTGCCGTTGCTGTAGCCGGACGGGTTTCGGAACTCCGTCACGCGACCATCATCTTCGATCCAGCGCATCTGCCGGTTGTTCGGGATGTCGCTCCAGACAAGGTACCGTCCCACTCCACTCCACGCCGGTCCCTCAGCCCAAAAGGTCCCGATGTAATGACGTTGGATCGGTGTGTTGAAGAGCACATATCCCCGAAACCGGGCATCGAGCGCAAAGATGTCAGGATCCGGATACGCAAGCGGGCTGTTTCCAGACCAGTCACGAGGCTCGTAGGGCGGAATGTCCTGCGGCTGGGCCCGCGCGACGAGCGGGGCCAACGCACCGACCCCCAGGGTGGAGGTCAGAAAGCTCCGGCGATTAACGACTCTACGATTCATTGATCCCTCTCACGTCGATAGTCCGGGCTACGGCACGACCGGAAACAGCTCATCGGTGTCTTGCGGTTGCACACCCAAGGCGTTCAACGACATCGACACCAGACGGTAGTTGGCCACGGTCATCACCACACTCATCATTTCCCGTGTGTCGTATCGCGCGGCAAGCCTATCCCAGGTGGCATCCGAGATCACGCCATCCCGGTAGATCTCGTCGGCGGCATGCAGATGCGCTTGCTCGAACGAGTCCCAACCAGCGTCGGGTCCCCGGGCTATGAGCTCTGGTTCCAGACCGTGGTCGCGGGCACGTCCAACACTTCCGACATGCTTCGCCCATTCGTAAACGGCCTGGCAGTTCCACCCGATCCGCAAGATGAGCGTTTCTCGAAAATAGGGAGTGAGGGGCGAAATGCGATTTACGTATCCGGACTGACCGCTTCTGGCGGCCTGCATTCGAGGATGCCGCCCAAAGGTCCGGCCCACGCGGATTCCCGTGCCTTCGAGCGGGGCCACTCGAGGCTCGGTCAGCGGCGGCTCGGGCTCCGGAATATCGAGCCGATATGGCACATCCTCGGGAAACCGAGCCAAGGCATCCGCGTCTGGCTGCACGCCAAGCGAGTTGTAGAGCATCGCCAGCAACGTGGTCTCGTTGACCGTCATCACCGCGTCGACCAAGTTGTATAAGTCGTAACGAGCTTCGAGCGCCGTCCAGGTCTCGTCCCGAACCGACGAGTTGCGAAACAGCTCGTCGGCCAGCCACAACAGCGTGGTCTCGAACGATTCCCATCCAGGGTCGGACGGACCGACGGCGATCTGGCGGAGCTCGTCGGCCTTGACCCCCACGATGCGAGCTTTCGGCACATGGTCGGCCCACAGGTAGCCGCTCTGGGTCAACCAGGCCGTGCGCAAGATCAAGAGTTCCCGGTGCCGCGCGTCGAGCGTCGTCTCCCGTCCGGTATAGATGAGGAACGGCATGACGGCATCCACGAGCTCGGGCACATGCAGCAACGTGCGAAACGCGTTGCCAATACGCACCTCCGAGCGATAGCGCTCGACACGAACCTGGTGCTCAGCCGTCCACTCGGACTCTGGAAGGGGCGCGATCCTGGGCTCGGTCAAACGCTCGAGTGGTGTGGACCCGGGAAGACCCGGTCGCACCTGCGGGAGCGCCGGAGCCGCGACCAACAACGTCAACACGATGCTGACCGGAATGACGACAACGCGAGAGATCTGGGCAATCGATGACATCAGTCCATCCTGGTCTTCAATGTGCCGCACGAAGGCACCGATAGTAGTCGCGAGACGTTCATGCTAACGCCTCCGGCCGACCGGCGCGACAGGTTTCGCAAACGACGTCAGGACGGTCGTCGGATGCAAGGGAGAAGGAGAGCCCCCTGGGTCAGGTCGAAAACAGCCTCGTCTCGAGCAAGGTCTCTCATTGCGCAACGTCACGGAGCTACCGACGGCGGTCCGCCCGTTGCCGCTCCAATGCAAGTCGCCCTGTCATTCTGACCAGCCACGCCCGAAACCGACCCCGGTCACGCATCTGGGTAAAACGACGAAACACTTTCAGATACTCGTCCTGGCCACATCTTCAGCGTCTTCGCGATGTCGGCGCGCGCTATACGCGACCCCAAACGCTATGGTTGACGACCCTGTCAACCGGGTTTCGAACGGTTTCATAGTTCGTCTCGGTCCACCATCGAGACGGTCGCGACGCGCTCGTTCAACGTGCCCAGCCAGCCACTCCCATCAACTAAGACGCCGCCCACCTCGATTCGGTTCAAAGCCCGCCCATTAGGCCGAAACCAGTGCAGACGTAACTAGAATCCAGAGATTGTCACTTTCAACCGACACAGGCGCCGCCCAAGCAGGTGGTCAGCTGTGACCACCCGCTGCCACACAACTCTCGATGCCGGTGTTTCGTCGGCGCTGTCCTCACGCTAACCCTGAGCGGGTGCAAAGAGGAGGTCGAGCTTCCGAGTTTCTGGAGCCCGGGAACGGTCACGATTGACGGCACGCACGATGAATGGACCGACCAGCTAGTCGAAGTCGAACCTCTCGGGGTCGCGCTGGGCCTGCGAAACGACACCCGATATCTCTATGTGTCACTGGTCGGCGAGGGGTCAGTCGCGTACCAAGCAATGGCCGCCGGTTTGACGGTCTGGCTGGATCCCGACGGCGGTACCGACGAAGGGTATGGCGTTCGGTATCCGGTGCCACCGGATTTCGCCGACCTGGGCACGATTCGAGGTTCGGTCGCCGGGAGGAGCGGTCCGAGCGGCACAGGCGCCAGCTCGTCGTTCGACGAGCGGCTGCGACAGGCCGAGCTCATCGGACCGGGAGAACGAGGGGTGCGCCGGGTTCCGCTGCCGATTGGCGGAGGTTTCGATGTTGCAGCCCAGTTCAACGGTACGACCCTCGTCTACGAGCTCCGCGTGCCCCTGGCTCGAGACCGTGACGCGCGAATAGGTCTCAGCGTTGCGCCGGGGACGCAAATCGTGGTGGGGTTTGCGACCGGCAACCTCCGCGACCTCATTGACGGCGGAATGAGGTTTCCTGGCCGGCCCGGCAGTTTCGGGGGTGTGGGATTGGGGGCCGTGGCGGTCCAGGGCGAACGATCGGCGGCGGCCAGGAACGATCCGACCCACTGGAGCTCTGGGCGCGGGTCGATCTGGCTTCCCCGCAGTGACGGCACCGCGAGGTCACTCTGGGTCTCGCAGGCCTCTCGATACCAGGTGCTCGCGAGACACGTCCTTCGCGGGTCTCTACGCGAGAATGCCGCGAATAGGGTGGCCGTCGACGTCTGCCAGCCTGAAGTCTCGACCACCGAAGCGGTAGGTCAGCTGCTGGTAGTCGAGCCCGAGGAGAGTGAGCACGGTGGCGTGGAGGTCACGAACCGTGTGCGCGTGCTCGACCACGCGATAGCCGTACTCGTCGGTCTGGCCGTAGATACACCCCTTCTTCAGACCGCCGCCCGCCAACCACAAACTAAAGCCATACGGATTGTGGTCCCGACCGTTGGTCCCCTGAACAAACGGCGTGCGTCCAAACTCCCCAGAGAAGATGACCAGTGTTTCGTCGAGCAGACCGCGAGCCTTCAGGTCCTTCACGAGGCCAGCGACCGGTTGATCGACGGTGAGGGCGTTGGCCGTGTGCCCTTCTTCAAGCTTGGTGTGCTGATCCCACGGGTTGGCGGCCTGGCCCATCCCCTCCGTCCCCACCATCGTGAGCTCAACAAAGCGGACACCTCGCTCGACGAGTCGCCTGGCCACCAGACACTGGCGCCCATAGGCTGCCGTGGACAGATTCGCGGAGTCCAGCCCGTACAGTCTTTTGGTAGCCTCGCTTTCGCCCGCCA
Organism: Acidobacteriota bacterium; assembly: GCA_036336225.1. Taxonomy (GTDB): domain Bacteria; phylum Acidobacteriota; class Vicinamibacteria; order Vicinamibacterales; family UBA8438; genus JAJEEA01. Next base: position 6,541 of record JAYZGM010000068.1, read on the forward strand.
GGTCGACGAGCTCCGGGACTGCCGTCTGCATCCGGTAGGCGATCTCATAGTTATCAATCGCCGCCTCAACCTGCGGGTCGCCATCGATCCGTGCGAGAAAGTCGCTATCCAGGGCACCGATGATGCCGAGACGCTCGCGTTGCTGCCGGTCGGTTTCACGCGGCTGCACGTTGTTGAGTGGTTCGGCGTTCTCGGGGTAGATCATCGATCCTTGATGGATCGCGGGCAGAAAGCCGTTTCCGAACACATTCACGCCACCGAGCGGAATCCCGCCACTCCCCAGCACCACGAAACCTGGCAGGTTTTGGTTTTCCGTACCCAGCCCGTAGGTAATCCACGCTCCCATACTGGGGAACCCGGTAAACGGCATCCCCGAGTGGAAGTAGAAGTTCGCTTGGGCGTGTTCCATGAATGGAGCGGTCATGGAGCGGATGATCGTGAGCTCGTCGGCCACCCCGCCAATGTGTGGGAACAGCGCACTCACCGGGATGCCACTCTGCCCGTAGCTCGTGAACTCCCAAGGGCTCGGCAGGATGTTGCCGTCCTGATTGAACATGGTCCGTTCGGTCTGGAACGGCATGGGCGCGCCGGCTTCCGCCTCGAGCCGGGGCTTGGGGTCAAACGAGTCAATGTGCGAGAGCCCGCCGGACATGTAGCAGAAGATGACGTTCTTGACCTTGGGCGGCAGAGGTGGGGTCTTGGCCACGAGCGGCCCTTCACCGAAGGCCTGGCTCAACCCGGCATACGAGGAGTCGGCCATCAGCGCCGACAAGGCCAGCATTCCAAACCCGGTGGAGGTCTGGCGAAGCATGTCACGACGCGTCAAAAACCGACGCGAGTCCGGATGATGACGTGGGTCGTAGCACATGGCAACCTACTGGATGAACAGATACTCTTTCAGATTGAACAGACTGTGGGCCACGTCCTGCCAGACCCCCACGTCGTACAACAGGAGATGGGGTAGCGTCTCGCGTTCGGATGCCACCGTCGTCAGGTAGCCGACGATCCGTCGTCGCTCGGTGTCGGTGGGTGTACGGGCCAGCGCCTTGATAAACATGTGGTCGAGCCGACCATTGATGGTTCCTGCCTCACCCTCCGCCAAACGGCGCCCCCACTCGGCCGCCTGCCCAATGACAAACGGGCTATTGAGCATCGTTAAGGACTGCGCCGGCACATTCGTGGTATCACGCTGGCCACGAGTGGTAGCCGGCTTGGGCAGGTCGAAGACTTCGAGAAACGGGTTGTGCGCGTTTCGTCGAATCTCTTGATAGATGCTCCGTCGACCGTGGCCGTCAACCGGACCATTGTCAGGATCACCCTCCGTCAACCCGTGACGGGTCGCATAGTGCACGGGGATCGAAGGCCCATACAGGGTGGAATCGAGACGCCCGGACACCGACAGAATCGAGTCGCGAATCGCCTCAGCATCGAGCCGTCGGAGGCTGGCGTGTTGCAACAGCCGGTTCGATGGGTCTTTCTCAAGGGCGAGCGACGAGGCCCGACTACTCATCTGATACGTCCGACTCAGCACGAGACGTCGGACCAATCGTTTGATCGAGTAGGCGTCGTCAGCAAACGTGGTGGCCAGGTGATCGAGCAGAGCAGGATGCGATGGCGTCGCCCCCAGTCGACCAAAGTTGTCAACCGTGCGAACGAGACCGTTCCCGAACAGATGACGCCACACGCGGTTCACCGCGACCCGAGCGGTCAGAGGATTACCTGGAGCGGTGATGGCGTCGGCGAGACGCAGCCGGACGGTCGAGGGCGCGGGATACGGCTCGGCGTCGAGAGCCGTGAGAAACGCGCGCGGAACGACATCACCCAAACGCGTGTGGCTTCCACGCACAAGCAGTGGCTGGTCTGGCGCCGCCTCTTCAACCACGCCCGGCGCCCGTCGCGCGACGGGGACGTCACGCTCCAGCAGCCGGTATCTGGCCACTGGCGCGCGGAGTGTCTCCAACGCGTCGAGCGACCGAGGCAACAGGTCCGCCCGCACGAGTTCGTCGAGAAACACCGCCTGTTGCTCGGTGAGCAGACCTTGTTTCCACGCGGACACGACGTCACGGGCCAGACGGCCAATCAGCGACGCAAGCTCCTCTCGAGATGTCGGAGGCGCGTCGACCCCACCGAAGAACTCGAGCACGGGGAGCACCGTGTCCCGCGGCACCTCCTCGACATCGTGAAACAGCACCCGATTGACCCCGATCGCCGAACGACCGTCTCCACGCCGAGTGGGCCGATTGGGCTGCCGGACGTCCTCAGGGTCGAGGGTGAACTGGGTCACGTCATCCTGCGTCGCAAACTCGATATAGGCGCTAAATCCCTTCCAAAAACTGGTGTCCCACTGCGCCCAGGCCATCTCATCCGCCTTGGGGCTGTAGCGTAAGTGGTAGATACCACCCCGTGGTACCGCGTAATTCTCGATGATGAGCACGGCAAAGCTGAGATCGCCGCCAAGAACCCGCAGACTGATGTGGTCCGTGTCGATTGTGAACCGTGGGGTCTGGATGACCCCCGCGTGCTTTGACGACAAGAGATGGGTGTAGACACCACCCGGATAAATGCCGGTCAGCATCTGATCGCCACGTCGCTCGATAGTGAACTCGCCCGGCGCGGACGGGGCATCCGGGCGTCCGGTCCCGTGCCCGACCGTCGATGCATAGTCGGCACCGCTAAAGTCCCACGCCACCTCGAAGTGCTCTCGGTTGAACTGCTCGCGGTCCGCGATCTCGCCCGTCCACCGTGTCTCGAGGTCGAGCCAGGCTCGGGAGAACTCGTTGGTCTCCAGCGCCGCGAGTTCGCGCCATGCCGCCAAGACGCTCCCGCCGGTCGACTCGACATCAGCAGCGGACTCACGACGCACGTGGTCGTCGCCGTTGGTGTCCCACTCGTCGAGCAGTGAAAAGCCAAGAGCGTCCGCTGCCTCCACCCAGGCGTCCGCCAGCAGGTTGCGAATCTCATGTTTGAGGGTGTCTAGCTCGCGTTTGTTCGTGTCAAGCCAGGCAGGGTCATCAATGGCGCGCTGGGTCGGTCTCGCCCCGTAGAGCGTTCCGAACAGCGAGTAGTAGTCCTTCTGGCTAATCGCATCAAACTTGTGATCGTGGCAACGCGCGCAGGAGACGGTCAAACCAAGAAAGGCTTTGGACACCACGTCCACCTGGTTGTCCGCCCACTTGACCCGATCCTCCCAGGGGTCAACCGGTTGATACCCATGCTCGACCAGGCGGTAGTGCGCGGTACCGATGATCGACTCGTTGAGCTGGCGTGCTTGGTCGAGACGTGGGGTCGGGAGCAGATCGCCGGCGATGTGTTCTCGGATGAGCTGATCATAGGGCACGTCGGCGTTGAAGGCACGAATGAGATAGTCGCGATACCGCCAGGCCAGCGGGATGTCGGGGTCGCCCTCGCTACCGTGGGACTCCGTGTATCGGAACAAATCCATCCAATGACGCGCCCACCGCTCGCCGAAGTGGGGCGTCTGGAGATAGCGATCGACCAGGTTGGTGTAGGCGGCCGGTGACGGATCGCCAACAAAGCGCGCGATCTCCGCTGGCGTTGGAGGCAACCCACGAAGGTCAAATGACAATCGACGAATCAGGGTGCTCCGGTCGGCCGCCGCAGACGGCGCCAACCCTTCGCCCTCGAGAGACGCCAGAATGAACTGGTCGACCGCGTCCTGCGGCCACGCCACGTCACGGACCGTCGAGGGGACGGTCCGCTGTATCGGCTGCCACGCCCAGTGCTCACGACGTCGCGTGTTCAGATCGAACGGCTCGGACGGGTCCGGGGTAGCAGCGACTACGGCGTTCTCGGGCCACGGCGCGCCCATGTCAATCCATGTGATCAGGTTCTCAATCTCGGACGCCACCAACGCGCCGGTTGGCGGCATCAAGACCGGTCGACCCTGCACGCGTTGGACCAAGAGGCTCGCCCGCGAGTCGCCCGGCACCACGGCGGGGCCAGTATCGCCTCCCGTCAGCACGGTTTCTCGGCTATCGAGCCGAAGACCACCTGCAGGCGTGTCAGACCGACCACTGTGACACTGAAAGCATCTATCCACGAGCAGCGGACGGATGACGTTCTCAAAAAACCCGTCACCGCCGTCCCCCGCGACCGACCGCGTTTGCGCACCTGCACTTGCGACCACGCAGACCATGGTCAGGCCGACAAATCCGAAGACGGCACGCTCACGCCACTCGTTCTTGTGGTTCACAACGTTGCTCACCAGCTCTCCTCTCGCGTCGCACGCTGTTGCAATGCACTCTATCGTTGGCGACATGCGGTTCGCAACTCTCCAAGGCGCCGGAGGTCGCCGGCGCCGTCCGAATGTCACGGCGTGCGACAATCAGCCGGGATGAGTACACAACGAATACGGGTTGTGGCGGCCGGGATTGAGATCGTGGCGCGTCTCAACGACTCGACAACCGCAGAGGCGCTCTGGGTCGCGTTGCCGATCACAAGTCAGGTCGAGACCTGGGGCGACGAGATTTACTTTTCCATCCCCGTCGAGGCGCCGGAGGCGGCAGACGCACAGGACACGGTCGAGCAAGGAGCGGTCGCCTACTGGCCCCCCGGGACCGCGCTGTGTCTCTTCTGGGGCCCCACCCCGATGAGCCGCGGCGACGAAATCCGGCCCGCCAGTGCCGTAAACGTGGTGGGCCGTGTCGAGGGGGACCCGGCCACGCTGGCTCGGATTCCGGCCGGCTCCGAGGTCCGTGTCGAAGCAGCGCCAGCACGCTGAGCGACCCGGGTGATGGATGCGCCGTCACGGGCGTCTCAGCCACACAACAGCTGGGCCCACCACTACGACCACGTACTCGACGCGTCGTTTGGACCGGACCTGCATCGGCTCACGTCCTCTACGACCCGGCTTGTGGAGCAGTTGGTCGCCCCACCGACGACCATTGTCGATTTTGGCGCAGGAACGGGACGACTGGCGATTCCGCTGGCGCACGCGGGCTACGACGTCACCGCGGTAGACCCCGCACCGGCCATGCTCGGCCAACTGACGGACAAAACCAGCGATGTTTCCGTTCACACGGTGAATTGCCCGATGGCGTCGTTTCGTACCACGCGTCGCTACGCGCTCGGGCTCTGTGTGTTCAGCGTCGTTACCCATCTCATCGACTGGGCCACACTCCGCGCATCGTGCGATGCGGCGGCGACAGTACTTCGCCGAGGCGGGCTCTTCCTCATCGACCTGCCCAATGATTCCATGTTCACGAGCATCGACATAGAGACCGACGATCTCATTCGTTGCGTGACCATCGAGCCCATCGGGAAATCCCTGTATCGCTATCGCGAACAAGGGATACTACGCAGACACGGACACACTTCGCGCTATCAGGACACTCACACGCTCCGACGGTGGCGACGCCGCGACCTGACTCGGGCACTAGGTCAATCCGGTCTCACGCTAGCGCACGACTACTCCAACGAATTCGCAGAGTGGGGTGCGCAGTATCTCTTGTTTCGACGCGAAGAATGAGACGGACGAGGAGGGGCAAACCGAGAGTGCGACGAGAGACCCGGTCAGAACCGGGTCGTCCCCCATCAACCTAGTGTCCCGCTTCCTCCATCCGGGCGCCACCCAGCGCATTGGGCACCGAATAGTTGCCCTCGTGGCAGGCATATTCGAACTGCAGGTAGTTGTCGTCCCGATTGAACGGAAAGGCGGCAATCCAGGGCTCCGCGTAGGTCTCCTCATCGCTCATCGTGACCGAGTAGTGGAGGGTATCCGGCGCCACGAGCGTGAAGTGCTCCACGGTTTTTTGGGCCTCAGACTGTCTCGACCGGGTTCCGGCGGTCGGCCCCCGCATGTTCTTCACCGCCTTGAAGTTCGTCGACTCGACAATCAGCGTATTTCCCTCCCAGCGGCCCCGCGGGTTACCTTCCCATTGACGAACCTTTGCGTCCGCATGTGGCTCGTCGATCGGGATGATGCGTGCGTTGTGAATCATCTCGCTGTGGATAACAACATAGCCAGGCGACTGGAGAATGAGCGTGCCGTTGTTGTACTCGGTGGGCATCATCATCCCGAGAACACCGCGAGATATACAGCGGTCACCCGACTCCATATTCTCAGCGGCGTCGTGGAGCTCGGCCAGATTCATGGCGATCGACTCTCTCGCATTAGCCGTGCGCGCGGGAATACGCCCGGTCGCCGGCTCCACGATGATCGAGGCCTGGCCGATATCGACCGGTGTCTCCCAGTACCAGTCAAACCAATACGTGCCATACCCACCGACCCCGCTCGAGTTTTCATGCCCGCGCCACTCGGACCGCTCCTTCCTACCACTGGCCCTCGCTTCGGCCCTCGCTTGGAGCTGTTCGGCGGAGAACTCTTGCCCGGTCAGATCCTCCGGGAGCTCGAGCGGCGTGAACATTGCGTTCGAATTGTTCCACATCCCCGTGATGTTCGGTTGTCCATCAACGAGACGCTCAGGGGTCCACTCGACATCTGGCGCGGTCTGTGCCGTTGCCGTGAGACCAAACACCATCACTCCCACAAACATCATGAAAATCGTTCGCGATAGGCGCATGGCCCGTCCCTCCTCAAGAAAGTGTCGCGCAATCCCTCGTTCCCGGCTTCTATCGCCCGGCCGTCTCCGCCTCGCGGGTCCGCGCCCCGGTCAGGATGACCTCCATGGCGTAGTTTCCCTCGTGACAGGCGTACTCGAACACCGGCTCCGGGCTGAGCTGCATCGGCACCTCATAGGTCCACGGACGGGTCCACGTCATCGGATCATCCACCGTCACTTGATAGAGGAGAACATCCGGGGCCACACGTGTGAACCGCTCACTCAACCGCAGGTCAGCGCTTGCGCCGCCACGCATGAAGCTGGTTTCACGCGCAAAGTTACGGGTCTCGACGACCAGCGTATCGTCGTCCCAGTACCCCCGCGAGTCGCCGGTCCACTGCCGCAGGTCGTGGTGTGGTCGACCGTCGAGCGACACCACCCGCACGTTGTGATTCATCTCGTTGAGGAGCACGACGCTGTCCGCAGTCTGAAACACCTGGACATTGTTGTTGTAGGCGCCAGGCGTCATCGGCGGACCGGAGTTGAATCCGGTGATGCACCGCACCTGGAGCCCATTCGGTCCCAGGTCGTCGACCCAACCACCCGGAGTCGGCTCGTGCGGACCTGTGTCCTTACGGGCCTCGGCTGCCGCCGCGCGATGCCGCTCGGCCGCGGGTGTCAACGCCGGAATCTTGCCATCTGGCGGGTCGGTCACGAGAGACGTCCGCATCGTCCCAATCACCGAGTCGCCGTAATCGAACCAGAACGTGTTGTAGTTGCCAACGGTATCCGCCGGCACCTCACCGTCGCGTGCGTCATTTTCGGCGGCCCGCACCTGCTCGAGGCCAGCGGCTTCCTCGGCGGTCAGGAATTCCTTACCCACGAGGTCATCCGGCCGTTCCATCGGCGTGATCGTGCGGAAATCCCACACCCCTTGCAGGTCCGGGTGCCCCCACGCTGTGCGCGAAGTGTCGGTCTGGGCAACGGCCTGACCGACAAGGGTCAACGACATCGCGACGCCGAGAACACCAACGAGGAATTTCTCAGTCATGTACACCTCACCCGCAAAAAGACGGCTCTCCGCACTCGCCTAGTTCGACAGAGTAGCACGCGGTCGACCGAACAATCGGTGTAGACACAGAACACGTACAGCCCGATGTGATGTTTGTGGGCGGCGATCCCAGCACCCGGAAAAGGCTCACTCCGGTTGCCAGGGTCGCCAGCTGGGTAGGCCGAGTGGGGCATGAAAAAGTTAGTCGCGCCGTTCTCCACGCTCTCGGCAAGCTTCGGATCGAGGTTGGCGCGGATCGCCTTACGGATCCCCGCGATCGTCGTACGGCGATCGGGAGACAGGGTTTTCAAGAACTGAGTGACGGTCTGGGGCTGAGGCATGTGAGTCCTGATAGGCGAGTGGATCACGGTTCGCCCCCTCACGTACCACCTATCAGCGGCGAATCCTCACTCGTGGACCGAGTAAGCACCTCCACGAGCTCGTCGTCTGCCGGCGGCAACCGAAGCGCCGCTAGCTCTCGCGATGTCACCCACCGAACACGCTGCCCCAAGACGGCTCTCGGCTCGCTCGTGATACTGGCACGATAGAAATGCAGCTCGATCGTGCGCTCCACGTAAGCGTGAGTGGTGGAGTGCAGGTGCGAGCCGACCTCGGCCACGACATCAAGCTCTTCCTGGATCTCGCGCACGAGACACTGGCCGTGGCTTTCGCCCGGCTCGAGCTTGCCACCGGGGAACTCCCAGTAGCCGGCGAGGTGAGTCCCCTTCACCCGCCGGGTCACCAGGATACGTTCGTCGCGTTCGATGACCGCGGCAATCACCGTC
>JAYZGM010000069.1:0-5242 GCA_036336225.1 Acidobacteriota bacterium
AATCAGCAGGTTGGTGAGCCCCAACGCGATGCCTAGGTCCTTGGACAAGGATCGCTGAGTCACCACCTGTTCAGTCTCGATGCGAGACAACAGGCGCAAGGTGTGGTGGTCGCGCGACCCCACCGGAGGGACTCCGTCCCCGTTAGTCACAACTGCAACGTATTATAAAATAGAGACTTACATCTACAGCGTTCACATTGTGAACTTGCTTAGTATAATCGAGGCAGAGGAACAGTCAAGCCAGACGGCAGGACGCCGCCCCGCGCTCATCTGGCTCAATTTCGTTGACAACGATTGGGTTTAGGTCGTTTCCCCGCAACCTGGAAGGAGGCGGGGCCTGAGCTCGTCGAACTCCTCGACCGCCCGGGCATAGTCCTCCGGCCGGCCGATGTCCAGCCAGTACCCGTCGAACGGGTAGACATACAAGGGCTTGTGGGCCCCGAGGATACGGGACACCAAGTCTGGCAGGTCACAGCGCTCGCCCGGTGCAAGCAATTCGAGCACCTCGGGTTCGAGCACGTAGATACCCATGCTGACGGTGACGGTCTGGGTCGGCTTCTCGTGATAGGCCAGCAGTTGACCTCGCTCGTCGACCTCCAGCACCCCGAAATCGCTTTGCACCTGCTTGGTGTAGGCCGCCACAGTCGCGCAGGCGCCGGACTCGACATGCCGCCGAACCATATCGTTGTAATCGATAGAACAGAGCACGTCGCCGTTCATCACCAGGAACCGCTCGTCCAGATCGGGCACGAGCGTCAGCGGGCCGGCCGTACCGAGCGGTTGGTCTTCGCGTGAGTAGTCGATCGCGACCCCGCGATTCCCCCCGCTGAAGTAGGCCATGATCAACTCGGCCAGGTGACCCACGGCCATCGTGATCCGCTCGACGCCGGCGGCCTCGAGCTGTCGCACCAGGATGTCGAGAATCGGGACGTCGCCGATCGGCACCAACGGCTTGGGGAACGCCACGGTTAGCGGCACAAGCCGGGTGCCCCGACCGCCGGCCAGGACTACCGCTCGTCGGACCCCGGACGTACCCTTGTCAGCGATGGTAGCGCTCCGTGAGATAGAAAGACCGGTGTTCGCGCACCCAGTCGATCGTCTGCCGCAGCCCCTCTTCGAGGCTGAGCTCCGGTTGCCAGCCGAGAACTTCCCGAGCCCGCTGATTCGAGGAGCAGAGTCGGTCGACCTCGCTGTTGTTGGGTCGGATCCGCTCATGTTCGGTCTCCACGACCGGCGTCACGCCGAGCAGGCCCCCGATCGCATCCACGAGCTCACCGATCGAGACATCCCGGCCAGTACCGAGGTTGATTTCCTGCCAAGACAGCTCGTCAACTTCGGCGGCACGGAGAAAACCGGCTACGGTGTCGGTAACAAACGTAAAGTCTCGCCTGGGATGCAGACTACCAAGACGGACTCCCGGTCCGTTAAGCAGCTGGGTGATGATGGTCGGAATCACCGCCCTGGTCGACTGGCGCGGCCCGAAGGTATTGAATGGACGCACCGTCACGACCGGCAGGTCGAACGACCGCGCGAACGCTTCCGCCAGCTTGTCCGCGCCGATCTTGCTGGCCGAATAGGGAGACTGCCCCTGCAGCGGGTGCGTCTCATCGATCGGCACGCGGAGCGCCGTGCCGTACACCTCGCTGGTGGAGGTATGGACCAACCGCCGCACTCCGGCGCGGCGCGCCGCCTGGAGCACGTTCAGGGTACCCACCACGTTGACCGCCACCGCTTCATCCGGACTCTGGTAGGAATAGGGAATGGCAATGAGGGCGCCGAGGTGGAACGCGTCGGTTACCCCGTCGAACGCCGCCTCGACAATATCGGCCCGGGTGAGGTCGCCGTGTACCAGATCGACCCGGTCGCGGTCCGTGGCCTCGACCTCAGACAACGCACCAAGGTCGCCACGTGAGGTGTACCGCACGAGGGCTCGCACCCGAGCCCCACTGGCAACGAGTGCCTCGACAAGGTGACTGCCGATGAATCCACCGGCCCCAGTCACGAGCACCCGCCGGTCCTGCCAGAACGAAGGGGCCACGGAGGTCATGTCAGCCTACCTCCTCGTCGGCGGCCCGCATCTCGTACTCGGTGTCTGGCACTGTCTCGTCGAGCGGCTTGCCGGCGAGAAACGCCACGACATTCCGGGCCGCGCCGACCTCCATCGCCAGGCGGCAGTCGGCCGACATCGAACCCATGTGCGGCGTGATCAGGCAGGTCTCGACCTCGACGAGCTCACCGTGGTACGGCTCCTCGGCAAAGGTGTCGACAGCAGCCCCGGCGATAACGCCGCGACGAAGCGCGTCTGCGAGCGCTGCCTCGTTGACTACGCCCCCCCGACAGGTGTTGACTAGCAGCGTCTCGGCTCCCATCACTTCAAGCTCATCAGCGCCAATCAAATTCCGAGTATGACGCGTCAGCGGCACGTGGAGGGTCACGACGTCCGCCTCCCGGAACAGTGTCTCCTTGTCGACCCACCGGACCGCCTGATCAAGCGTGACCGGTGAGAGGTCGTTGGCCAGAATCTCCCCACCGAACGCCGAGAGCAGACGGATCACCCGGGTACCAATCCGGCCCACCCCGACGACCCCGACCGTGACCTTCTCAAGTCGACGCCCCTGGATACGCTTCCAGACCCCGGTGCGAATAGCCCGGTTGGCAATATGGACACTCCGGAGGAGTGACAGGGAAAGCCCGATAGTGAGCTCCGCCACCGCGTCGGCGGGCCCCTCTGGCGTGTAGGACACCTCGACGCCTCGGGTCCGAGCCGCAGTCAGATCGACGTTGTCCAGGCCGACCCCTACCCTGGAGATCAACCGCAGTCGCGGTTCGGCCGCCATCACCTGGTCGGTGATCGGCTCTGTGCCGGCGATGAGACAGTCGAACCCCTGCACCAGCGACGCCAGCTCATCGTCGGTCAGGCGGCGGCCAATCGGGTTCAGGAAGTACTCGAGACCGGCGTCTTCGAGTACACGCAGCGAGATCGGATCGACCTCACCGAACGGCACGGTCGTAATCAGCACCCTAGGCACGAACAGCTCACCTGAGAAAGAGTTAGGGTGGCGACACCGCTTGGGTCGGTGGAGTGTTGCGCAGCCGGTCGAGATCGGCGTCCACCATCATCGCCACGAGCCCGGTGAAATCCACTGCCGGCGCCCAGTTGAGCGCGGCCCGAGCCTTGCTTGAGTCCCCGATCAGATGGTCGACCTCGGCCGGCCGCAGGAACCTGGGGTCAGTTTTGACATGTTCGTGCCAGTCGAGCCCCACGTGCGAGAACGCCGTTTCCACTAGGTCCTGCACCGAGTGGCTCACCCCGGTCGCGACCACATAGTCGTCCGGCTTGTCCTGCTGAAGCATCAGCCACATCGCGCGGACGTAGTCGCCGGCAAACCCCCAATCGCGATGAGCGCCAAGGTTGCCGAGCGCCAAACTATCGGTCAGACCGAGCTTTATACGGGCCACCCCATCGGTGACCTTCCGTGTCACGAACTCAAGCCCACGCCTGGGTGACTCGTGGTTGAAGAGGATGCCGGAGACGGCGAACAGGTCATAGCTCTCCCGGTAGTTCACGGTGATGTAGTGCGCGAACACCTTCGAGACGCCATACGGGCTTCGAGGATAGAACGGGGTATCTTCGGTCTGCGGAGTCTCACGTACCTTCCCGTACATCTCACTCGACGACGCCTGGTAGAACCGGATTGCGGTGTCCACCCGACGGATCGCGTCGAGCACGCGCGTCACTCCCTGCGAGTTGAACTCACCGGTCAACATGGGCTGATCCCACGACGCGGGGACGAATGACATCGCCGCCAAGTTATAGAACTCGTGTGGACGCACCTCGTCGATGACCTTTAGCAGCGACATCTGATCGAGCAGATCGGCGGGCCGCAGCTCGACCCGATCTCGCAGGTGCTCAATACGCTGGAGGTTGGGCGCACTCAGCCGACGAGTGACGCCGACGACCTCGTACCCCTTCTCAAGCAGAAGCTCGGCAAGATAGGACCCGTCCTGGCCTGTGATCCCGGTGATGATTGCGCGCTTAGCCATAGTGCTTCGTTATCGAGTCGCCCGGATAAGGACGCCGGGGGCATTCTACCCGCAGGCCGTCAACAGCGGGCTACAGTCGATGGATGTGACTGCCAGTCTGCCCCTTGAGCGCGTTCCGGGTATCTACGAGCAGGGGAGCACGCTCGGCAATCAGCCCGTAGTCGAATTCCCGGTGGCTCGTGACAATCACACCGCAGTCGAACCCGCCGTCGAGCGCCGCCTCGACCTCCATCGCCTCCAGCACCACGTCGCCTTGCACCACCGAGGACACATGGGGATCGCTGTACGACACCACGGCTCCCCCACGCTGCAACAGCTGCGCGATGTCGATAGCCGGTGACTCGCGCACGTCGTCCACGTCTGGCTTGTAGGCCACCCCGAACAGATGGATGCGCGAGTCGCGGAGCGGCTTGTGGGCGAAACTCAGCGCCTCGACCACCCGGTCGACGACGAAGCGCGGCATGCTCGAGTTAATGTGTCCGGCCAGCTCTATAATCTGACTCTCGAACCCGGTCTGCCGCGCCTTCCAGCTCAGGTAGTAGGGATCGATTGGAATACAGTGTCCGCCGAGCCCCGGCCCCGGATAGAACGGCATGAACCCGAACGGTTTGGTGCTCGCCGCGTCGATCACCTCCCAAACGTCTACCCCTAGCTCGTGGCTCATGAGCGCCATCTCGTTGACGAGCGCGATATTGACCGCGCGAAAGGTGTTTTCGAGAAGCTTCACCATCTCAGCAACCCCGGGCGAGGAAACCGGTACAACCGTCTCGACCACCTGCTCGTAGAGCGCCTTGGCCACCGCGGTAGAGTCCTGGTTCACGCCCCCGACCACCTTCGGGATATTGGCCGTGGTCCACTGCTGGTTCCCTGGATCGACCCGCTCGGGGGAAAATGCCAGAAAGAAGTCGTCCCCGGCGCGCAGCCCGCTGTGTTCTAGCAACGGGCGGACCACCTCTTCGACCGTACCCGGATACGTGGTCGACTCCAGCACGACGAGCCGGCCCGCCTGCAGATGGTTCGCAATCTTCTCCACGGCGGAGATGACATGCGACAGGTCGGGATCCTTGGTCTTCCGGAGCGGTGTGGGCACGCAGATATTGATGCTATCGAGTTCCTCCAGACGTCCAAAATCGGTCGTCGTTGTGAGATGCCCGGAACTCGTCACCCGCCGAAGCTCTTCCGGCTCCACGTCCGACCC
>JAYZGM010000070.1:0-15686 GCA_036336225.1 Acidobacteriota bacterium
CCCTAGCCCAGATCACGACCGAGAACGTGGTCAACCTCGAACCGGTCTGGTCACTGTCGACCGGTGTCGTGTCCGGTCATGAGTCACCCCCCGTCGTCAACGACGGCATCATGTTCGTGACGACCCCAGAAGACCGCGTGATCGCGGTCGATGCCCGCACCGGCGACCAACTCTGGCTGTATGCCCGGCAGTTTCCTGAAGACATGGCGCACCCGCATCGCACGAACCGCGGTGTCGGTCTCTACGGGGATAAGGTGTATTACACGACACACGACGCCTTTGTGGTGGCCCTCGAGGCCACGACTGGCGAGGTCGCCTGGGAAACGGAGGTCGCCGACTACACGACCGGGTATTACATGACGATGGCTCCGCTGGTGGCCAACGGCAAGATCTTGGTCGGTGCCTCCGGTGGTGAGCGTGGCATCCGCGGCTTTGTCGCCGCCTACCACTCGGAAACGGGAGAACAAGTATGGCGATCACACACCGTGCCGGGACCGGGTGAACCGGGCAACGAGACGTGGCCGGGCGATACCTGGCAGACCGGTGGCGCATCCATCTGGATCACTGGCTCGTTCGATCCCGAGCTCAACCTCACGTATTGGGGCACTGGGAACCCCGGCCCATGGATCGGAGATCAGCGACCTGGCGACAACCTCTATACGAACTCAGTGGTGGCATTTGATGCCGACACCGGCGAACTCAAGGGGTATCACCAATACCACCACAACGGGTCATGGGACTGGGACGAAGTCTCCGCGCCGCTGCTCATCGACGTGCCGAGAGACGGTCGCACGATCAAGACATTGGTCCATCCCGCCCGCAACGGCTATCTCTGGATGCTCGAACGGACCCCGGACGCGATCAACTTTGTCGAGGCTCAACCGTATGTCGACCAGAACGTCTTCACCACGATCGACCCGGTCACAGGCCGACCAGATTACGACCCCGAACGAAAGCCGGGCACGAACAAGCCGGCCACGTTCTGCCCGTCGCTGTGGGGTGGAAAAGACTGGCCGCCCGCCGCCTATAGTCCGCAAACTGGCTATCTCTACATTCCCGCTAACGAGAACCTGTGCTCTACCATCGTCGGACGGGAGGTGGAGTATGTACCGGGGCAGGGTTTCACCGGGGCGACCTCACAGGTTTTCGTGGCGGATGGCGCCGACCATCTCGGAGAGCTTCAAGCGTGGGACCTCTCCACAGGCGAACAGGTGTGGACGCATGAGTACCCGGAATCGCAGAACTGGGGACCGATCCTCACGACGGCGGGAGGGCTCGTGTTTACCGGTGGCACTCACGACCGCTATTTCAGAGCGTTCGACGCCACAACCGGAGCGGTGCTCTGGAAGCAACGAACCAACTCGGGCGTGATCGGAGTGCCCTCGTCCTACGCGGTCGACGGGGTGCAGTACATCGCAGTCCAATCAGGATGGGGTGTTGATGCCCAGGGCATGCAGCGCGCCGTCAACGAGCATCTCGAGCGCACGGTGCAGGTACCGCAGGGCGGGGTCGTGTGGGTGTTCGCGCTCAGCGAGTAGGAACGCGCGCGCGTTCTGTCGTGGATCACGACCGCACGCCAAGCAAGATTTCGGTCGTGAGCTGGTCCAGCCGTTCATAGGACAGCTCGCGGCCGCCTAAGGCGACCCGGTCAAACTTCCGTTTCTTCAACGCGGCGGCTCCCTCTGGCGTAAACGTCCCCAACGCCTGAGCCTCGTCGGTCAAATCCGCCAGCAGCGCGCGGATTTCGGGATCCGCATTCCACTGCACCACCCTCTCCTTCAAGATGAGATACGTGCGCATGCATCCCCGTGCAAAGTCCTTGACTCCCTGTATCCCCTCGGTGCGATACGCGTGGGCATCAAAGTGACGGGGCCCGGCGTAGCCAACGTCCTCCAGGAATTTGACGAGCCAAAATGCCGATTTTGGGTTCGCGGCACCGAAGCGAAAGTCCTGGTCGTAGCGGCCAATTACTTGGTCGTTCAGGTCGACATGAAAGAGCTTGCCCACCTCCCACGCCTGCGCTACGGCATGGGTCATATTCAGGCCGGCCATCTGCTCATGAGCGACCTCCGGATTCACCCCGACCAGCTCGGGATGATCAAGCGTGGGGATGAACCCCAGATACGCCCCCGTGGTGGCGAAATACATATCGCTTCGGGGCTCATTCGGCTTCGCCTCGAGAGCAAACCGATAGTTGTAGCCGCTGGCGATCGAGTACTCACACAAGAAGTTGAGCGCCTCGCGAAACCGTTGAATCGCGACGTCCGGTCGACGACACCCATCGGTCTCCGTTCCCTCTCGCCCCCCCCACATCACAAAGATCCGAGCGCCAAGCTCCGCGCCCAGATCCATGGCCCCCATGACCTTCTGCACAGCCAACGCGCGCACCACCGGATCATTCGACGTAAAGGCGCCATCCTTGAACGCCGCGTCAGTAAACAGGTTGGTCGTAGCCATGGGGACGACGACGCCATGGTCCTGACAGGCTTGTCGAAAGTCGCGGACGATGTGGTCTCGCTCGGCCGCAGTGGCGTCGATCGACACCAGATCGTTGTCGTGTAGGTTCACCCCCCACGCACCGACCTCGCCCAGCAACGCCACCAGATCAATCGGGGTCAAACGAGGACGAACCGGATCACCAAACGGGTCGCGACCGCGGTTGCCGACCGTCCACAGACCAAAGGAAAACTTGTGTTCGGGTCGAGGTGCAAAAACGTCATCTGGCATGAGGACTCGTGTACTCAGCACCGCCTAAGACTTGTGTAAGGCAGCATACAACGCACGGAATTGTCGATATCGGGTGTCGAGAATCTCGACGTGCTCGGGCACTGGGGTCACCGTCTCGGCCACCCGCACCACCGTCTCGCAGGCTTCGTCGACGCTCGTCCAGAAGCCGGCGCCAACACCGGCCAACAACGCCGCGCCATACGCGGCTCCTTCTTCTGCCGCGAGTTGCTCAACCGGATGGCGATACACGTCGGCTTGGATCTGGCGCCAGAGCTCAGACCTCGCGCCCCCGCCGCCGAGCCGGATCCGCGTCGTTGGGACGCCGAGCTCCTCGAAGATGCCCAAACTGTCGCGCAAACTGAACGCCACCCCTTCTAGCACGGCCCGGGTCACGTGCGCACGACCATGCGATGCGGATAAGCCGACGAGTGCGGCGCGCGCATGGGGATCCAAATGCGGGGTCCGTTCCCCCATCAGATAAGGCGCCCAAAGCACCCCATCCGCGCCGGGTGGCACCTCAGCCGCCTCGGTGCACATCCGACCGTAGGCAAGCTCGCCATCGTCCCACGCCTCGAAGGTATCCCGGAGCCATCGGAGCGACAGACCGGCGCCCTGGGTCACCCCCATGACATGCCAGCGGTCCGGCACTGCGTGACAGAAGGTGTGAATGCGTCCACAAGGATCGAGGGCGGGGCGATCGGTCGTGGCAAACACGACACCGGAGGTGCCGATCGTTGCGCTAACGGCGCCGGGAGTCACGATGCCCATTCCTACCGCCCCGGCGGCCTGGTCGCCACCACCGGCGACGACCGGGGTGCCCGGGGCCAGACCGGTTGTTGCCGCGACGCCTTCCCTCACCCGCCCGGTCACGATGGGGCCTTCGTACACCGCTGGGAGAAGGGCCGGCTCGAGATCGAGGAGCTCCAACAGCTCTGAGGACCAGCGGCGATGCCCCACGTCGAACAGCAACGTGCCAGAGGCATCGGTGACATCGGTCGCGCGTTCACCGGTCAGGTGCCAGCGCACATAGTCCTTGGGAAGTAGCACGAACCGCACCCGGTCCCAGAGGTCTGGCTCCTCGTCACGGACCCACAGTAGCTTGGGCAGCGTGAATCCGGTGAGCGCGGGATTACTCACGAGCTCGATAAGACGTCGCGCGCCAACCCGTTCGGTCACGGCCAGGCACTGCCGATCCGTTCGCTGGTCGCACCATAGAAGTGCCGGCCGAACAACAGCCCCTGTCTGGTCAAGGAGAACGGCCCCATGCATCTGGCCCGACAGGCCAATCGCCTGAACAGTCACCGGGGTCGCCTGACCGGCGTTGAGCACGGCGCGGATCGCTACTTGCGATGCACGCCACCAATCCTCGGGATGTTGCTCGGCCCAGCCCGTATGAGGCGAGCCAAACGCCGTATGCGGTTCAGTCGCGGAGGCGACGACACGACCATTAGCCTCGACCAGCACGGCCCGTGAGCCACCGGTGCCGACGTCAAGCCCGAGCACCGCCATCTCACGCACCACTCTGACTGCGAAGGGCCCGTTTCATCGCGGCGACTGTACCATGAGCAGATAGAATGAACGGGCTTCGTCACGGAAAGGTGGCTTACGTGCGATACATAGCTCTCGGTCTCGGCATCTTCGCGACCCTCCTGATCACCGCTGGGTCCAGTGTCGCGCAAGAACACGACCCCGCCGACGTCCTGTATCTGACCCAGTCGGCCGGCTTCGCGCATCCAGTGCTCGCCCATTCAGAGGCCGTCTTGACGCGTCTCGCCTCAGAGTCGGACCGTTTTCATCTAACCGTGTCACACGATGCCTCCGCACTGTCACAGGAAAGCCTTCGCCATTACGACGCGGTCGTGTTCTTTACGACCGGAGAGCTTCCGATGGACGCCGGCCAACAACAGGCGCTTCTTGCGTATGTTCGCAACGGCGGCGCGTTTGTGGGGGTGCACAGCGCGACCGACACGTTCTACGAGTGGCCCGAGTATCTCGGTCTCATCGGTGGCTACTTCGACGGGCATCCCTGGCATCAGGAAGTCACCGTTCGGGTAGAAGACGGCACGCACCCGTCCACGCAACATCTGGGCGAATCGTTTCGGATTTATGACGAGATTTATCAGCATCGAAACTGGTCACGAGACAACGTGACGGTTTTGCTGAGCCTCGATGTGGCGTCGGTCGACATGACGGCACGCGGGATCAACCGAACCGACCAAGATTTCGCCCTCGCCTGGACCCGTCAGGAAGGCGCGGGTCGGGTCTTCTACACAGCACTCGGCCATCGGCCAGAGGTGTGGGACGACCCACGTTTCCAGACCCACCTACTGGCCGGGATCTTCTGGACGATCGGTGCCGGTGCAACCGCGAGCACCGAATCTCGGGAAAACACCCTGACCACAGAAGAGCGGGCCAATGGGTGGGAGCTCTTGTTCGACGGTCACAGTCTCGCGGCATGGCGGGGCTACAAACGAAACGAGCCCCCGGACGGCTGGCAAGCGGTTGATGGAACTGTGGCGAGAGTCGGGCCCGGTGGCGACCTCATCACGGTTGAGCAGTTCGCCGATTTCGAGCTGTTGTTTGACTGGAAAGTCGAAGAAGGCGGTAACAGCGGCGTCATGTTCCGCGTCGCCGAAGGTGACGGACCTCCGTGGCACACCGGCCCCGAGTTCCAGATCCTCCACAACGCTGGGCATCGCGACGGAGAGGCCGCCATCACGTCGGCGGGGAGCAACTATGCCGTGCATCCCCCCGTGCGCGACGTCACACGTCCGGTGGGCGACTGGAACCGCTCTCGGCTGGTCGTGCAGGGCACACACGTCGAGCATTGGATGAACGACGTCATGCTTCTCGAATACGAGCTGGAGGACTCGGAGTGGAAGGAGCGGATGCTGGCCAGCAAGTTCGCCGATATCCCCCGATACGGCCGCGAGTCGACAGGACACATCGCGATCCAGGATCACGGCGACCCGGTTGCATTTCGTAATCTCAAGATTCGACGTCTGGATACGGACTAGCTCGACGTATTCATCTGGCGGCGGTCGCCACCTTCAAACAAAGCCCGACCGTCGGCCACCTCAGCCTCAACGCCGATGCCGCGTCATACACATTCGGCGATGTCAATCACCTTCGGTGCGGCGTTCTCCGACACCACAGAGGGGCGAGCGCTCTTTCAGGACCGCCTCGGTCTCTACGCCCATCAGGTCTACACATTTTCCGGTTCGTTCTTTTCGCTCAATCGAACCGGCCACCCTGGACGAGCTCCGCGCTGCGGAGATATTCCCCCGAAAGACCTCTACGGAAGACCAAACACAAAGAGATTGTTCCCGTTGCTTGGCTGCAGCTCTGGCGTCAATCTCATATTGTCGCGCGAGCTCAGCGACGACCCCGTGCTCGCTACAACATACTGCTTCCCATCGACCGCATAGGTAATCGGAAACCCAGTCACCGACGTGCCAAGGTTGATTTCCCACAAGACGTCACCGGTCTCTTGATCCAAAGCGCGAAACCGACCGTTCCCGTCCCCGCCAAACACCAGACCACCTCCGGTAGCGACAAGCGACGTCGTGCCTGCCCGCTGTTCGAATATCCAAGCCGTCTCTCCAGTCTCAGCCGAGATCGCATAGACGGTGCCGACCTGCTCGGTGCCAGGCGCAATCACCTGACGCTGCGCGATGGCATAGAGCGCCGACCCCCCTTCGGTGGTCGCCATCATCCGCGCGCACGCATTCCGTAGCGGGTAATACATCAAGCCGGTTAGCGGACTATACGCACCGGTCTCCCAGTCTTTTCCACCGGTGACAAAGCTCGGACAGATCAACATCTCCTGGCCCTGCCGCTCAAAGACCAGCTCGCCATTCTCGGTGACCGCCCCAGTCGCCCCGTCGATGGAGGTGACGACATTCTGCGCGGTGGTCGGAGTGGCCCACAAGAATTCGCCGGTCTCCCGGTCGAGTGTGTAGACGATACCGGTCTTCCCTGGAATCCCGGTCATGACCTTCCGAACCTCCCCGGGCTGCAACCGAGGATTGATCCAGGGCACGATGCTCGGGTCGGGCGACACGGCCGTATCCATCAGCAACCGCTCGAACGGATGATCGAGATCCCAGTGATCGTTCATGTGCTGGTAATACCAGACGATGTCACCGGTATCAGCGTCGAGCGCAAGCGTCGAGTTGTGATAGAGATGCTTCTTGTCGGTCCCACCCAGCATGAACTTTGGCGCCGGTGAGGTCACCGACGTGCCGATATACACCAGGTTCAGCTCGGGGTCGTAGCTTGGAACCATCCACGCGCCCACATGGCGACGTTCCTCAAACGGCACCGCGCCCCAGGACTCGTTTCCCGGCTCCCCCGGACCAGGGATGAGCCGACGACGCCACAGCTCCTCCCCGGTTGTCGCGTCGTGCGCCACGATGACACAGGCGTGTGGCCCACCTTTGGGCGCACAGCTACGCCCGGAGACAAGCTTGCCATTGGCGACGATCGGACCGGATGTTTGATTGGCCGGATGCACCTTGTAGTCGAGGATCTCGGTCTCCCAGACGAGCTCGCCGGTCGTGGCCTCGAGGGCGAAGATGTAATCGTCGCCGCTGGTATCGATGATGAGGTTGCCGTAGATCGCCAGATTGCGGTTGGTATCGGTCAAACTTCCGATCATGTATTCCGCCAAATCGTCAGGACGGTCCCGTCGATACTCCCAGATCAGGTCACCGGTCACAGCATCGATCGCCTGGATGACGTCTCGTGGGTTTGGCATATACATCACACCGTTGTAGACCAGCGGGGTACCCTGCTGGAGTCCCGGCCCAAGCGCGCGGGTCCACACCATGCGGATGTCATCCACATTGCCGCGGTCAATCTGACCGAGCGGACTGTATCCCCAGCTATTGAGGGTGCGACGCCACTGGAGCCAGTCCTTGGGGTCTGGATCCTGCAGCATGGCGTCGGTCACCGGGACAAAGTTATCGATCGTCTGGGCCGACACCGCGGCCGCACCGGTCACCACCCACACAAACATCAGCACTGGCGTCAGACGCAACAGACGACTGGGGTGATACATGACAACTCCTAGAATCGGGCTCATAGCCACAAGCGTTCGGGCAGTAGACCACCG
This sequence comes from Acidobacteriota bacterium, assembly GCA_036336225.1. GTDB lineage: Bacteria > Acidobacteriota > Vicinamibacteria > Vicinamibacterales > UBA8438 > JAJEEA01. The sequence continues at coordinate 7,844 of JAYZGM010000070.1, forward strand.
TAGCTTAACAGCCTCACCACCCCGTTCAACACCGGTGGTATGGTGGCATGGTCATGCCATCTCGCCGACTCCCAACGGACACCGTTCGTCGGTTCGACTTCGTGCGCGAGCTGGGTCTGCCCCGCCCACGCACGGAAGAAGGTACGACCGACGGATCGTCCGCGTTGAAGGTCGGCGGAACCGTGTTCGCGTGTTTCACAATCAACAAGTCGGCCGATCCAGGCTCACTTGTGGTCCGGGTCAACGCCGAACAACGTGACGAGCTGATCGCGGCGGACCCCAGCGTGTACTATCAGACTGACCACTACCTCGCCTATCCCCGTGTCTTCGCCCTCCTCCGGTCGATTCGTCGGGACGCGCTGGCTGACCTGCTCAAGATGGGCTGGGCCTTCGTCACGACCCAACCCCGGCAACGGACCTCGACCGCTTGGACACGAAGGAGACGCGCATGCCCCCCCCCGCTGCTTCCCCGGCGACATCTCTTCAAGCTGGCCGGCGGTGCGGTTATCGGCGGCGCGCTCGTCGAGCGGCCTCCTCACGCGGAGAGTGAGATGACGCAATCAGCGACGGCCGTCGAGCCGATCCACTTCGCCTCGGTGCGTGACCTGGCGACCGCCATCGCCAACCGGCGGGTCTCGTCGGTCGAGGCCGTCGAGGCCTGTCTGGCCAGGATTGATGTGGTCAATCCCGAGCTCAACGCGGTCGTCCAGCTACGTGCAGATGAGGCCCGTGCCGACGCCAGACGAGCCGACGACGCGGCGGCGCGGGGTGAAGCGCTGGGCCCACTCCACGGCGTGCCGATGACGATCAAAGACTCGCTGGACACGGTGGAGCTGATCACCACCGGTGGCTCGACCGGTCGGGCGAGTTTTGTGCCGGAATGGGATGCGAGTGTCGTCGCGAGGGTGAAACACGCCGGCGCGATCCTGTTGGGGAAGACCAACACACCCGAGCTCACGTTGTCATACGAAACCGACAACCTGGTGTATGGGCGAACCAACAACCCGTGGGACGTGTCCCGAACGAGTGGCGGCAGTAGCGGTGGAGCCGCGTTCAACATCGGAAGCGACTACGGAGGCAGTATCCGCTTACCGGCTCACTTCAACGGGATCGCGGGCATCAAACCGACACACGGCCGGGTGCCCCGCACGGGTCACATCTATCCGTACGGCGGTACCCACGACTGGTTCCAGCAGATCGGACCATTTGGCCGTTATGTGGATGACTTGGTGCTGCTCCTCCCTATCCTGGCCGGCCCGGACAATATCGATCCCGCCATCGTCCCGATGCCGCTCGGAGACCCCTCCGACGTCAATCTCGGGGCACTTCGCGTGGGGTTTCACGTGGACAACGGGATCAGCACCCCCACCCCCGAGCTCCAAGCGGTGGTTCGAGCCGCCGCGGACGCCCTGGACGAGATGGGCGCGCGAGTTGACGAGTCCCGTCCAGACGGGATCGAGGAGTCACTGACGCTGGGTATGGGCGTCTTCGGCGCCGATGGCCGAGCAGCTGTCCGCCGTTTACTCCGAAACGCCAGCACCACTGAGGCCTCGATCGGCACCGAAGCTCCCGCCCTGGGACCGGATGACCTGGACCAGTTCTTTGCGGACCTGTACGACCTCCGCAGTCGAATGCATCGCTATCTCGACGAGCACGATGTCATTCTGTGCCCGGTAAACGCAAAACCGGCGCTCCCGCATGGCACGACCGACCTGCCGGACTACAGCTATACGCTGACCTACAACGCGACCGGCTGGCCCGGCGTCGTCGTCCGAGGCGGGTCGTCACCGGAAGGTCTGCCCCTTGGGGTCCAGGTGGTTGCCGCTCCCGCACGAGAGGACATCGCGCTGGCCGTCGCCGGCTACCTGGAAACACAACTCGGAGGATTCCGCCCCCCCCCGATCTAAGGGGCTCCCCCGAACTCGGGAGACGCGGTCGGTGGAGGGTCGTGGTGCTCCGATGCCCACATGCGTGTGGACGCCGAGAGGGCCGAACCCATGCGGAGAGATGACATGAAGCGCAGAGATCTTCTCAAGAGCAGTGCCCTGGCTAGCGCATCGTTCCTCAGCTCAGTGGGCGAATCGAGCGCCCTCCGTGCCAGCCAACCGGCATCCAGCGACGACGACGCCAAGACCTTTGACCTCGGTGACTTCGCGCTCCTGTCGGGTAAAACACTGACGAGCGCGACGCTCGCCTATAAGACCCACGGGCAGCTCTCTCCCGCCAAAGACAACGTCATTGTCTTCCCCACCTGGTATGCCGGTCGTCATACGAGCAACGAAGGAATGATCGGAGAAAAACTCGCACTCGACCCGAGCCGCTATTTCATCGTCGTGCCCAACCAGTTCGGGAACGGCCTGTCGTCTTCCCCCAGTAACACGGCTCCCCCACAAGACCGCATGCGGTTTCCAGTCGTACATCCCTACGACAATATTCGCGCACAGCACCGACTTTTGACGGAGCGATATGGCATCGATCGGATCAAGCTCGTCGTCGGCTTCTCAATGAGCGGACAACAGGCGTTTCACTGGGGCGCGCTCTACCCCGACATGGTCGAGCGGATCGCCCCGATCTGCGGGAGCGCTAAGACCGCCGTGCACAACTACGTCTTCCTCGAAGGGATCAAGGCGGCGCTTACGGCCGACTGCGCCTGGGACAACGGGGAGTACACCAGCCCACCGGTCACGGGGCTTCGCGCCTTCTCCCGTGTCTACACGGGATGGTTCGCCTCGCAGGCGTTCTTCCGAGAGGAATTACACACCACGATCGGGGACACCCTCGACGAGGGCATCTTTGCGATGGCCGAAGCCAACTTCGGCAGCTTCGACGCCAACGACCTCCTGGCGATGCTCGCCACGTGGCAAGCGGCCGACATCAGCGCGCACCCTCGTTTCGGCGGTGACCTCTCGGCGGCCCTGGCTTCCATTCGGGCGCGAGCCTTCGTGATGCCAGCACAAACGGACCTGTATTTTCCGCCAGAAGACAACGAGCTCGAGATCGCACAGATGCCGAACGCCGAACTCCGGGTCATTCCGACCATCTGGGGACACCTCGCGGGCGGGGGGCGCAACCCAGAGGACACACTGTGGCTGAGCCAGCAACTCACAGAATTGCTGGCGAGCTAAGTCCCTGACCAACCCACCGTTGCCAGATCTGGCCCCTTATTTTGGTCGGAGGCCTAAAGGTCTGCGCCGCCCGTATTGCGCCGCATCGCCTGCGTGATGTGAGGAATCTCTGACGCGACAGCCTCGACTCCCACGCCGCATCGTGACCTGGAAGATACTGGCAACCCTCGTCTTGGTCATATCCGGAACCAAGGCAATCGTTGGGCAGACCGTACCCCCGACCACCTGAACCCGATGCGGCCACCGAGCGGATGCTCTTGGGCATCCGTATCGACCGTCCCACCTCCACACCCAGCCTCGACGGCGCGAGGGACTGGGGACCCCCCTAGCGCCCGTGGTCGCCAGGTCTCAATCCTGGGGCGGTCCTCCCCCAGGTAACGGCCTCCCGTCTGGGGACATCCGAATGGTCCAGGCGTGATTGAGGTCGCGAGCAAGGTGGACACGGTAGTCCTGTCTTGCCGGGATGCAGAACGTCAGGGCATCGTCACACGCGTAGTAGCGGACGCGGAGATCAAGCGTCTGGTTCGGCTTCCCAGATACCTCCACGAGCCACTCACGGGGATCCGCGTCAGCCGGCGCCTCGGGATCCGGACCTACCCCGCTCGAAGGGGTCACGGTGACACCGTCAGGGACCGTGATCTCAAACTCTACCGGGTCCACCTCGTTGTTCCAGTGCACTCGGTATAACGGGTCCAAGTGAAAGCCGAGATACATCGTTCCGCGTCCGGTCTCAAACAACTGTCGCGTACCCTCCGCTCGAAGCTTCGCGTAGAACGGCATCCCGTTCGCGGGCATGATCGGCTCGATCTCCATCGGCATAGCACCTTCAGGCAGTGGGACCCGTGGGACGACGCCCTTGACCACGGTCGGTGTCGGTGGCTGCGTCGGCAGATCAAGATCAGCCCTTGTGGTGGGATTCTCGACCGGCCCAACCAACCGCTCCAGATCCGCTCGCAACGCCTCCGGATCACTCCAGGCGCGACGCCCCGCGACCAATCCATCCGGACCAATGACCAGCTCGCTGTTAGGCGTCTGGCCCATAGCCTCATGATAGACGTTGTCCATCGTGTCGGCGAGCCACGAAATGCTGGAGCCCAGCCGGCGCTCGGCCTCTTTCACATGCATCAACCGCTCTTCGATCGTGAACGGGCTGATGTAGTTGTTGAGCTCGGGATGCGCCAAGGGCTTATAAATGTAGAAGAACTGAACGCCCTTCGGGGTGTAATCGACGGCGACCGTCTCCAAACTGGGGACGTTACGAAGAAACGGCGGTCACGTCAGACACCCGAGCACCAGGACCGTATGTCGGCCTCGGACAAGCTGCCGCAGATTTGCGGGGCTGCCGTCCGCGGCCACGATCGTCAGGTCGGGAAGCGGCTCGCCCACCTTCGGCGCGACATCGAATCGTTGAACCGGAGGGTGATACGCATGTCCTTGGCCAGCTACCGCACGGGAAGGACCCACTACCAAAGATCCGGCTAGGAACATGGCGGCGGTCACGGTCGTCACCAGTCGCGACAAATTCGGCATGGCTACTTCTGGAAAACCCTCGGACGCACGACGTGCAGAGCGTTCCGCCGACTCGACGAGTACGGACATCGTGTTTTGCACGGTCAAGCTCTGAGCAGCGTCTGTCAGCCAGCGCCTGCATCGGTGTGCGGTGGGACTTTCACGATACCGAGCACTCTGATGGCGTACCACATGCCAGGTATCGCAAGGCCATTGCTGCCCGCTAACCAACTGGTGAGTCTGCCGCACGCTTTCGACCATATCCGACACGTCAGCGAGTAGCTTTCGCGTGTCGAAGACAACTCCAGCTCGAAGCAAGCGCTCGCCATTCGCACTCTACGGCACTACTTCTCGGATGACGCCGTCGTGTTTGTTCATCAGAAACAGTCGGCCCTCGGGACCACGTCCGAAACGTAGATCCGCGCGCACCGCAGGTTCCCGCCCCTGCTCGACGGTCTTCTCGGCGACGACTTGAATAAAGGTCTTGACCCCGGTTCCATCCCGAAGGAGCACACGGCGGATCGCGGCCTGACCGCCGCCGGGCAGGTCATCGGCTGGAAGGTGAAAGATCTCACCCTGCGGGAAGTCGGCGAAGAGTATGCGACCCCGGAGCTGGGGAATCGCATCGTCTCGATACACGAGCGCACCACCGGCCGCCGACCGTGACTGAAGTATCGGGTCGAGCTGCCCATACTCTGCAATGGGAAACGTGACCCCCGGGGCACTGCGAGGGTCGCTAAGACCGACCTCCTGACGGCTGATGAATCGATAGCTCCCTTCCCAAGTGTTCCACCCCAGGTCGGCGCCGGACGTCACGAGGCTGAGCTCTTCGATGATGTTCTGACCGATGTCGGTCACGAACATGTTGCCATTCACCGGATCCCACGCGAGCCCTTGCGGGTTCCGGAGACCGGACGCGAAGATCTCTGCTAGCGTGTCAGCCGGACCGGCCGCGACATACGGGTTATCGAACGGGACGCCATAGCGACCGTTCGGACTATTCGAGCCAAGAGGATCGATTCGAAGGATCTTGCCAAACACACGTCCCAGGTCCTGGGCGAGATCAAGGGGATCGCCCCCGGAACCGCCGTCGGCCACACCAATGTAGAGCATCCCGAAGTCAGCGTCATCGGTGGAGACAAGCGGGTTGAACGCCATATACCCACCGTTGTGGTTGCGAAACGGCTGCTCAACCCTGAGCAACACCCGCGGGGGGCCACCGTCGTAGGTCCGCGCGCTCGCATCGCGAGCCGCGAACTCGATCAAGACGGTGTCATGCGCGTCCTGTCCGCCTCCCGAGACGAAGTCGGGCTCAGGCGTCGTGTCTCGAGTGTCCAGCCAGGCATACAGGCGACCATAGCCATCCGTCCCCGACTCACCGAACTGGGGATGCAACGCGAAGCTCTGGACCCCACGCTCGCGCCCGGTGAACTCGACCGGCACTCCCCAGTCTCGATCGTCGACGTCGAGATAGAGCGTCACCTCACCGTCGTAGGTAACGGTGTAGATCGGGCCATACATGTCGTTGACAAACAGCCGCCCAGATTCCGGCTGATCAACCAGCCGCATCGGGCGAGCGGGCGCGCCATCGACATCGGGGAGCGTGGCGAACTCGTCGTATCCGACGACGATCACGTCCTCGGTGGTTTCGATCGGCACCGGAAACGGATCGTTCGCAACCTGAGCACCGCCCGCCCCTCCGACAACCAACACGCCCAACATCCAACACGTCGTAAACAGAACGGGTGCTCTCATGATGAACTCCGGTCGGCTCCACTTCTCGTCCCGATCGTCACCCCACGGATCGACCAACCCTCACGCCCTATCGGAGCTCTCGCGCGAGCCGCTCACCCTCCAGCAGTAAATACAGATGCGCCTCAAGCTGTTGCATGCCAGCCTCACCGTCGAACGCCAACCGCCCGTCACCGTCCAGGTCGTATCCTTCAGCAATCTGATAGGCCATCGCCTGCAGGCGGGCGACAAGGGGGGTGGCTCTCCGGATCGACACCGCGGATTCCAGCTGACGCGCGACATCGGCCGCCGCCCGGGCGTTCACCAGGAGACCCTCGGCAATCGCAGCCACATGGCCGTTGTGGGTCTGCACGTTCTGAGACACCCCGTCGCCGCTGGCCGCTAGCTCCAGATGACGCACGATGCCTTCCACGGCCGGGATCACGCCAAACGCGAGCCCGGGCCCGGTATTCCCCTCGGACGGCTCGAGGATCTGGCGCACATGTCTCGCGTGCGCCTGCATCGCGGCCAGGTCGGCGAAATTCCCCGCGGCGAAGTTCGCGTGCAGCACGGCCGTGCCGACTTCCGCTGACGCCGTCGCCGCCAACCCTCTTCCGCCGGGCGCCCCACCAAAACCGTAGGCAACGTGCCCGATGTGGGTAGGCGCCGAGTGAGGCAATGACGACGAATCAGTCGTATCGGCGGATGAGGAAGTCGGCACGTGCTTCTCGAGCATCCGACGCCGGACGACGGCCCCGTAGACGTTACCGTTCGAGTCCACCCCCACCCCTTCGGCACCGCTGTGCTCGATCGCCGTTGGTTCGAGATCCGCGATTAAGTAGTCGACAGCCCCATCGCGAGCGCTCCCGACCCGGATCCCCTTCGTCCACCCGGGATTCTCGGTGCCATACGACTCGGAGTCGGCCACATAGATTCGGTCGTCCTCGCCAATCGCGATGCCGCTGGGTCGACCGAACTGATACCACACATCAAGGAACTGCCCCTGCTGGTCGAAAATCTGAATACGATTGTTCGCCCGGTCGCCGACAAACACGCGTCCCTCGGAGTCGAGCGCGATCGTGTGGGGCACGTTGAACTCTCCCGCCCCAGACCACGTGCCGCCCCAGGACATGAGAAACGTACCATCGGCCGCATACTTCGTCACTCGGTTGACACCATTGGTAAAACTGTGGCCCTCGGTGATGAAGATGTCACCGTTCGGAGCAACCACGACATCGGTGGGTTCGGCCAGTAACGGCGGATCACCCGCCGTGCCCTTCTCACCGATCGACATCAGGAGTTCGCCGTCGGCATCGAACTTGAGCACCTGGTGGCCGCGCTGGTCCGCGGTCCAGACGTTGCCCTCGTCGTCAATGTCCAGACCGTGGGGAAAGTCGAACAGGCCCGAGCCCCAGCTCGTGACAAGCTGCCCTGATGGATCGAGTTTGAGTACCGCCGGTTCCGTGCGATCGGCACAG
>JAYZGM010000071.1:0-7611 GCA_036336225.1 Acidobacteriota bacterium
TGTGCACCCTCTCGGCAGACCAACGGGTACTCGACGGTGCCCGTGGAGCCGAGCTGCTCCAGGCGGTGCAGTCCTATATCGAGCAACCCGGTCTTATGTTGCTGTAGCAGTCCGTGGTGAAACCCCGCGTCGCATCGTTCGAGCGCCACCGGGCTTTTGCAGAGGCTCGGGTCAGGCTGCGATGAGTGCTCTCATCGTTCTACTTCATGCGGCGTTCCACCAACCAGACTCACGAGCCTATCGATACGTGCAGGGCGCCGTCTCGGCGCTTATCTTGCTTTCGGTCCTGCTACTCGTCGTCGAGGTGGTACTCCCGGCCGACTCCGCGGCTCTCGCCCTCGTCGAAGGCGCCGACCGTGTGCTCTTGATGGTGTTCGCGGTGGAGATCGCGATCCGGGTCGCTTCGTATCGGCCACCGTCGTTGCGAGTGTTTCGGCATCCCCCCATGGGGCATCTCAAGACCCATGTCGTCGGGCGGTTTCTCTACTTGCTGCGGCCGCTCATGTTGGTGGATCTGATGGCGGTGCTGGCGCTCTTTCCGGAGCTCCGCGGTCTGCGAGCGCTGAGGCTGCTCCGGTTGCTCCGCTCCATCCGGGTGTTTCGGTATCGGAACCCTTTTGCCATCGTGTTGCAATCGTTCGAGGAGAACGGGTTGCTCTTCGCACTGGCGTTTACCGTCTTGGGGAGCGTCACGATTCTCGGCGGGGTGAGCATCTATTTGGTCGAGGTTCGGGTCAACGAAGGTATCGTGACGTTGCTCGATGGTGTGTGGTGGTCGCTCGTTACCACCACCACCGTGGGGTATGGCGACATCGCGCCGGTGACAGGGCTCGGTCGGACCATCGGTGCGGCGCTCATGGTGGCTGGAATGTTCACCTTGGCGCTGTTTGCCGGTATCGTCGGGTCAAGTCTGGTCACGGGCGTGGTGAGCATCCGAGAGGAGCAGTTCCGCATGGGCGACTACGTGAATCACATTGTCGTGTGCGGGTATGACCGGAGCACCCACTTGATGCTGGAGGCCCTGGCTGACGAGCTCGATCTGGGGGAAACACGGGTCGTGCTGTTTGACATTCACGAGCGCCCGCGCGAGGTGCCTCCTGAGTTTCTGTGGGTGCGAGGCGACCCGACCAAGGAAAGCGAACTCGACAAGGTCCGTCTGACCCACGCGTCGGCCGTCATTGTGACCGGTGAGCGTGACACGTCGCCGCAAGCGGCCGATGCCCGCACAATTCTCATCACGTTCACAATCCGCTCGTATCTCACTCGATATCGCACGCAGCTCTCTAGGCGTCGTTACGGCTTGTATGTCGTGGTGGAGATACTCGACTCTGAAAATGTCGACCACGCGCGGATGGCTGGTGCCGACGAAGTGATTGAAACGAGCCGGATCGGGTATTCGATGATCGCGCATTCGGTTGGCTATCACGGGACCGCCACCGCGATGAGCCGGGTGCTGCTCTCGGGAGCCCACAACGTGTATATCGGGGTGCTGCCCAGGGTCGGCAAGGACCAGGAGACGTTTGGCGACCTCCTGGCCGAGCTGCAGCTGTCAAAACGGGGTGGCCTGGTGGTGGGGATCCGGACCGCGGATGGTAGGGAAGTGATCAACCCACCAAAGAGCTTCGTGGTCGAGCCAGACATGCAGCTCCTGTATCTGGCCGAAGAACCGTTGCTCGATCCACCCGGGTGACCGCGCCACGACACGGGCACGAGCTATACAATAGACAACTCGACACTGCTGAGGAGGGCTCCATGACAAGAATGTGTGCGGTGATTGCGATCGTCGCGCTCTCGACGCTCGTGCCTACGACCACGATGGCACAGCAAGAAGAGACGTATGACTACTGGAAATTCCAGCGCGAGATGATTAGTCATGGTCAGCAGGCCATTTTCATGTGTAACGGGCTGTTCACGTCCAATCGAGCGCTCGAGAACGTGTTCGCCCAGGAACTGGCCTTTCTCCCTCGACCGGTCGGTACCGCCCGTGGTGGCGATTACGTCATTGATGACGAGCGAAAAGCGGTGGCGATTGGCTCGCCTGGTGGGACCCCCGTCATGCGGGCAGCATTCCGCGAGGGGATAGGGTGTGTGATCTTGCCGCCAGACCAGACGTTCGAAGATATCGACCAGCTCCCGATTCTCGAGCTGCCGTATCCGGACGGCGAGCCTGCGGATATTGCCTGGCCTGACGGCGACTTGATTGCGGAGACCTCGCTTCCGCCAAGTGTGGACAGCGCCGCCCTACAGACGGCGTCAGACTGGGCGTTTGACCGCGAGACCCCGGAACAGGTCACGCTGAGTTTGCTCGTGGTGCACAACGGCCAGCTCATCCATGAGCGGTATGCACCAGGTATCGACCTGACGACACGAACCCGCACGTGGTCGACGGCGAAGAGCATCGCGTCGACACTCATCGGTATGCTCGTGGATGAAGGAAGCTTGCATCTTGATGAGCCACTCGGGTTTGAGTGGCTGCCGGAGACACGGTCTCCCGAGACCGATCCTCGCAACCAGATCACGCTTCGGCACGTGCTCAACATGTCGAGCGGGCTCGACACCGTCGACAACTCGGGACGTGAGTATGCGACCGGTTCCGGGTTGTCATATTGGGCCGGTTCGAGCTCGGTGCGTGGCGCCCTTCGTCAGGCTCTGATTCGCGAGCCGGGTACCAACTGGGATTACGAGAACTACGACACCCTGCTGGCCGTGTACAAGATGAAACAGGTGCTCGGGGACGAGCAGACGTATCGTGAGTTCCCACGCCGGCGGCTCCTCGACAAGATTGGTATGCGGAACACCCTGGTGAGCACTGATCGGTTTGGTGACTTCATCCTCAGCAGCCAGATCTACACAAACGCGCGTGACCTGGCCCGGTTCGGTCAGTTGTATCTGCAGGGCGGCGTCTGGAACGGCGAGCGCCTGATCTCCGAGGAGTGGATAGACTTTGTTCGCACGCCGGCCCCGGCGACCGTGGGCCGCGGCGGTCACTACGGGGGGCAGTGGTGGCTCGTTCCGGATGGTCGCCGTGATGTCCCGAAGGACGCGTACTCGACATCGGGGAATCGTGGCCAGTATGTTGTCGTCGTGCCGACCCACGACCTGGTGATCGTGCGACGCGGTCTCGACTGGGGCCGGCAGGGCTTCGACCGCTGGTCCTTGACCCGTGAAGTGCTCAAGGCGATCCAAACGCCGACGAACGACGGACAGTAAGTCGCAAATCAGGCCGGCTTTTTTGTTCTGCGACCAAGGCGGACGACGATGGCGTACTCCGCCTTGGTCACCGGTTGGATTGAGAGCCGGCTGCCTTTCTGCGCCACCCGCATGTCTTCCAGGCCCTTCGTGGTCTTGAGGGTGCCGAGTGACACCGTGTCGGCAAATCGCTCGACGAATGCCAGGTCTACCATGAACCATACGGGGTTCTCCTTGGTGCTCCGGGCATCGAAATACTTGTGCCCTTTTTTCCAGGCGTAGTGGTCGGGGTATCCTGTCTTCGAGACCGTGGCGAGACCCGACACGCCAGACGGGTCAGCGTTGGACGCGTAGAATAGGACCGCATCACCGACATGCATGTCATCTCGCATGAAATTACGTGCCTGGAAGTTGCGCACACCCTCCCAGCAGGTCTCGCCGTCGCGCTCGAGATCGCCGATGCTATAGGCACTGGGCTCACATTTCATTAACCAATATTGTTTCGCCATGCTGGTATTGAACTGTGTTCTCCCCACTTCCGTCCAGAGTCATAAGGGCCAGACCCCGTAATGGCGGCTCCTGGAGGCTTGGCTGTCCGCTCGAGTCTCGAAGCATCTCTGTGGCGTGAGCCGTGGCGCGATCGGAAGGTTGTTCCCGTGGAGGTTGAGTCATGACACAAACATGGTGGGAGACGGTAGGTGAAAAGGGGAGTGCGGTTCTAGGCCAACTCAAGAAGCTCCTCGTGCAGGGCAATGCGCGGCGAGTGCGGGTGCGGCAGAAGGGGCGGGTGGTGGCAGAGTTTCCGTTGACGGTCGGCGTGGTGGGTGCCGTGTTCGCGCCGGTGCTCGCCGCGGTGGGCGCGATCGTGGCGCTTCTCACCGATTGTACGATCGAGGTCGAGCGGGAAGGCACGTCTCGGGCTCCAGAGCCACGCTCTGAACCGACCGCGTAATTGCATCCCGTACAGCAGAAGAGGGACCGCGATATTCTTATGCGCGTGCCCGTTTACCTGACTTTCCTTAGGATGATGCCCATGATATCTGCATGTCGAGTCCTCCTTGTTGTCGTTCTCTCGGCAGCGTTGTTTGTTCCTACGGCGTCGGCCGATGTCTCGTCGTTCCAGATAACGGGGCGTCAGCCGGTCGAGGACGGTCGGTCGTTCGGCGAGGTCGGCTCGTATGAAGAGCTCGTCGGGACGATCACGTTCGCGATCGATCCGGCGCTGCCCGTGAATCAGGTCATCGCGAACCTCGACCGGGTGCCACGAAATGCCGACGGAAAAGTCGAAGCCACCGGTGACGTGCGTATTCTGGTGCCCAGCGACCCGACACGTGGAAATGGCGTGGCGCTGGTGGACATCGCCAACCGGGGTCGTCTGACGGCACTCGGTTTTAACCGTGGTGGGAGCGGGCCTCTCGGCGATGGGTTCCTGTTGAAGCATGGCTTTACCGTGGTCTGGGTAGGATGGGAATTCGATGTTCCCGAGGACCGGCCGATACGTCTTACGGTACCGTCCGTGGATGGCCTTCCGGTCGGTGGTCTGGGGTTTGCCGCCATCCGCGACACGACCTCGTGGATCAAATACGATGCGACCGCGGCGGTTACAGCAGAGCACACGCTGTCGTTCGGTTCGTCGCAGAGCGGACGGTTTCTGCGTACGTTTCTCTATCTGGGCTTCAATACTGACACCGCGGGGCGACAGGTCTTTGACGGGGTCATTCCGCACATTGCGGGCGCATCGCGTCTTGACCTGAATCAGCCCGGCGCGGCACCGATCTCGTTAGGCATGTTTGATGCCACGTCATTTCCGTTCGCCGACGCCGCCATGATCGACCCGGTCACCGGTGTTCTGGACGGTACTTTGGGGAACGATCGGAGTCGAGACAATCAGCCGCTGGTCTTCTACACGAACAGCGGCGTGGAGTACTGGGGGGGTGGGCGTGTCGCGACACTCGTACATTCGACACCCGACGGGACCGAGGACGTTGAGCTCCAGGACAATGTCCGGTTCTATTTTTTGGCGGGCACGCAACACGGTCCCGGCCGGTTTCCACCCCCACCACCGGGGAATCGACAAGAGATGGGGAATCCCACCGACTACTGGTGGAACATGCGGGCGCTGTTGACGGCGATGACGCGCTGGGTTGTGGATGGGATAGAGCCGCCTCCCAGTCAGCATCCCCGCTTCGCCGATTCGAATCTCGTGGCCCCAGCAGATATCCGCTTCCCCGCGATTCCAGATGTTCGCTCTCCACGTGACCGCACTGCTGGCGAGCGGGTCGCCAATCCGTGGCTGGGTGATGGCCACGGTGGAGCTAAAGCACCGCTTCCAATGTTGGTGCCCCAAGTCGATAACGATGGTAACGAGATCTCCGGCATTCGACACCCGGAAGTGGCAGTGCCGCTGGCGACCTACACCGGTTGGAACTTCACCAACCCGGACCAAGGCGATCCGAATGTGCTCGTGTCACTCGCCGGGTCGTATATCCCGTTTGCCGCGACACGAGAGCAACGCGAGGCGCGCCAAGACCCCAGACGGTCCATCGAGGAGCGATACGACTCGAGAGACGACTTCCTCACCCAAGTCGAAGCCGCGGGACGAGAGTTGATTGCAGAGCGCTATCTGCTCGAGGACGATCTGGCGTCGATCATGGAGCGAGCCGCCGAGCATTGGAACCTGCTGGTGGAGAATTGAGACACTCGTGCACGAGCTACCGCGTTTTCCGAAAACGACGGGAGAGGGGGCTGCGCCTCTTCCGTCCCCGGCCGCGCTCGTGAGCCGCGGGTTGGAGTCGGCACCGCTCCAACTGCGCATCGGTCTGGCCCGGGGCCGTGGTGCCCGGCTGGGACGACGGGGACACCTGGGGTGGTTCCGCTGGGTCGTCGCGCACAGGTGAGTGCCGCTCGGTCAATAGTTGAAACGTTGCCAGAGCCGCGCCGACGAAACCCTCGCCAACCAAGACGGCAATCCCGAGCGAGGCGAGCTGTGGCTCGGAACGATGGCGAGGCGAAGCGTTTCTCATCTCCTTCAGGTCTCCCCGTGCGCGCAACGGATTTACCGATGTCCGCGACGCGTGGGTATTGTTCCGAACTGGCGATGTTGCTCTCCACGCAAGCGATGTGTCCAGGTGCTGGGTTCGGGCACCTGAGATACGGTTGCTCGTCCTACCTCGCGGCCGACTGCTCCGCTTGACGCGTCGCACCTTCATGGATGAACTCGAGCACCTCTCGACCCAGTTGGTCGTCTTCGGTGTTGACGTGTAGTACCTCCGAGAGGTGGTTGTGATATTTGAGCTGGATCAGACGCGGGCAGCGACCGTCGTCGCGCTCGCACAAGGCTGTAAATAGCTCCGTCGTGGTGCCGACGAGGTTCCGTTGGTCGTATTCGGAGATCACCAGAAGCGAACCGATGTCGCTGTTTGGTACGTGCGTCAGCACCGAGCGGGATTCGTAACGCGTTGGATCGGTACCGAAGTAGGACCGAATCGTGTTGAGCGAGGGGTCGTCGGGGTCGGAGTACACTCGATACCGTCCGCTGATCAACACGATTCCGGACAGCCCGTGCCCCTCCGCTGGCTGAGATCGAGGATCAAAGGCATATGACGCGACGTGGGTTGCGCCGGCCGAGTGCCCCATCAGGAAAATCTGTGTCGGGTCACCACCATAGTCGGCGGCGTGCTGGCGGATCCAGGACACGAGGGCACGCATATCTTCCGCACCCGACGGCCACATCGATTCAGGAGCCAGCCGATAGGTCGCGTTGATGCCAAGCATCCCGTGTCTGGCGAAGTACGTCGGGATGTTGCCGTAGACCTCATCATTGAGGTCACGGCTGCCGCCGACGTAGCCGCCGCCGTGGATGAATGCGATCACCGGTGTGGTGTCACCCACGCCATCGGGCTGGTAGACATCGAGGCGATGCCGGGCATGCGGTCCATAGGCGATCTCTTTGGTTACCGTGACGCCGTCTTTGGGGGCCTCGGCGAGCCGCGGTCGATAGATGGTCATCGAGGGGTCAAGTGACGGGCCAAAGCCAATCTCGAGTAGTTGTTCTTTGATAGCCGAGGGAACGGTCGACTGCGCGGTGCTCAACCACGGGGTGGCAAGCCACGAGACGAGGAGGGCGAGCGTGCAGAGGATGCGTATCATGGGAGTTTACCTCGGTGCGTGGGAATGACAGACGGTTGGGGTGCTTTCCGCGAGGTGCTATCTGGGACGCTCTCCGCGAGAAAATCGTCGAGCGGAACCGCCGTGACGGCATCGAGACGTTGGCGCCGACGACCCTGATAGACTACGGTCTGGCGCGTGACACGCGGTGCTCGGTCGTCGAAGACGGACATCCTTGAGATCACGTCGGTCGAGTCGGTTCCTGACGTTGACCGCGATTCCCCGGAGTGCTCGTTCGGCACGCACGCCGTAATC
>JAYZGM010000072.1:0-7190 GCA_036336225.1 Acidobacteriota bacterium
TGACGGAACGCGTGCTCTATTACACCAACCGGGTCCATGCCATGCACGACGGGCGGGGCAAGGATGGTGTGGTCGCCAAGATGGATTCGATGGAGCTCGAACGCGAGCGCCGCGACTTACACGTCGTGGCAGCGTCATCACATCAACATCATCGAAACGCCGGGTCACGTCGACTTTACGATCGAGGTGGAGCGGAGTCTTCGTGTGCTCGACGGCGCCGTGCTCGTGTTGTGCTCGGTCGCTGGGGTGCAGAGCCAATCGTTCACCGTAGATCGACAGATGAACCGGTATCATGTGCCGCGTCCGGCCTTTGTCAACAAGTGTGACCGGGTCGGAGCGAACCCCGTCTTGGTGCGCGACCAGCTTCGCGGCAAGCTCGGTCACAACGCCGTGTTGCTCCAACTCCGGATTGGGCTCGAAGACGGACGGTATGGTCAACTGACCTATCTGCGTCTCTACCAAGGACGTCTGATGCCGGACACCATCATCACCAATGTCCGCAGCGGGAAACGGTCAAAGGTCGGGCGGTTGGTCCGGATGCACGCCGACGAGATGGAGGACATCGAATTCGCCGGACCGGGTGACATCGTCGCCGTCTTCGGGTTGGACTGTCATTTTGGCGATACGTTTAGCGACGGCCGGGCCAATCTCACCATGACGCCGATTCGGGTCCCGAAACGCATGTGCGACTCCACACCGATACCCTGCGGCTGGTCGATGATGACATCGTCGAGAGGGAGGTCGTCCTCCCGCCACGGGCATTTACCGTGTTGTCCGGGGGGGCAACGGCGCAGAGTCCGCCTTCGGGGCGGCGGCGGAGCGGTGGGGACTGGACGAGGTCAATTTTTCGTTTGCCGGCCGCCCCACCGCTAGTCGACGGGGTGTGGTCAAGCTGTCGGAAGTGGAGCTTGAGCGCGGGGCGGTAAGCGCGGCGTATGTCGAGGCGCAGTTGCATCGGTCGTTTCCTGCGAACGATATGTTTCAGCGGCTTCTCAAGTCGATTTGGTATCAGGTTTCGACTGCGGGCGAGGTCTTTGGGGTCGGGGAGATCCTCGACGACGATACCGTCAAAGGTGGTATGGGGTGGGCGGTCGAGCTGGCCAAGCATCTCCACAAGCCATTGCACGTATACGATCAGACAAAGAACCATTGGTACCGTTGGCAGGATGGCTGGGATGCACTAACCCCGCCGACCATTCGTTGTAGCCGCTTCACCGGGGCCGGCACTTGCTTCCTGACCGAGATCGCCCGCCACGCGATTGACGATCTATTTGAGTGTTCGTTTGGACCGGTTTCCGAGGACACTAGCCGATAGGGAGGGCAAACCAATTCGCGAAGAACGAGACTTTCGGGTCGAAGGGCTTGACTGCCTTGAGGAAGCTTCACTCCTCCGACGCGCCTTGTCGGGTTGTGATGGAGTGTGCGGGGTGTCGTTTCACGTCATTGACGGTCGGATGACCGTCGATTTAGAGCCCGATCGGTTCAGCGTCGACGACGTGAAAAGCGCGGTCGCCAAGCTCGGGATGCGGGCTGACGACTGGGAGTCCACGCTGGCCCCGGCCGAAAGCTGGTGGCAACGTCACGGGCGCCGAGCGGTGGTTACCATCGGCGGACTCGCCCTGGCCGCGGGTCTCTCGGTGCAGGGAGTGACGAGTGGTGGGCTCGCCGAGACCTTCCTCGCCCACGGCCATGGGGAGCACGGTGTCGAGCCGGCCGCCCTAGCGTTGTTTATTGTCGCCATTGTGGCAGGGTTGACCCATTCGGTGCGTCGTGCACTCATGTCGCTCGTGCGTCTGCGTCCGGACATGAATGCGCTGGTGCTGGTGTCCGTAATCGGCGCTATGGTTCTGCAGGAGTGGGCGGAGGCGGGCACGCTCGCGTTTCTCTACGGGCTATCGGGGCTTATTGAGAACTGGAGTGCCATGCGCGCACGCAGCGCCATTGGGTCACTCGTACGTCTGTCACCCGCCATGGCGTCGGTCGTGCACGGCGACCATGAACACCGAATTCCCGTTGAGCGAGTCACGGTCGGCTCCCACGTCCGCGTCCGACCAGGAGAGCGGGTGCCTTGTGACGGTGACGTCTTTGGTGGCAGCTCCTATGTGGACCAGGCCTTGGTGACCGGTGAGTCCGTGCCAGTCTGGAAGGCGGAGGGGGATCCGGTATTCGCGGGGACGCTAAACGCCCATGGGGTCATCGATGTCCGTGCGACCCGGTCGGCCTCGGACACGACCCTTGCGAGGATCATCCGAATGGTGGGCGAGAGTCATCGACACCGGGCTCCAACCGAGCGGTTGGTCGACCAGTTCGCGCGCTACTACACGCCCTTGATGTTCGTGGTTGCCCTATTGGTGGGTGGCGTGCCGTTCTTGGTTTTTGGCCGCGACGTCGAAGCGTCGTTCTATCAGGCGATGCTGATCCTTCTGATTTCGTGTCCCTGCGCACTTGCGATCTCGACCCCGGTCACGATCGCGGCCGCCTTGACGTCGGCCGCGTGGCGGGGTGTCGTGATCAAGGGGGGGGCGCATTTGGAGGAGCTGGGAAGACTACGCACCGTGGCCTTCGACAAGACCGGTGTGGTCACCCGCGGCGAACCGGTGATCCGGGAGCTCCGGCCGGTCGGTGGACGGTCCGAAATGGAGGTACTGGGACGACTGCTGGCGCTCGAGATGCGGAGCGAGCATCCGCTGTCGCGGGCCATTGTGGACTACGCTCGCGCGTGTCAGGTTGAGCCGATTCCTGTCACCGATTTTCAGGCGCTCGAGGGCAGGGGCGCGCAGGTGTCCGTTGACGGGCAGGTATTCTGGGCTGGCAGTGCCCGACTCGCGTTCGAGAAGACGGGTGACGACCAGTTTCGGCAGGTGCTCGCCGACATGCAGAGCGCCGAGCACACCGTCGTCGTGTGTGGGGTGAGAGACGAAGTGTGGGCGCTGGTGGCGTTGTCTGATCCGGTACGGGCTGAGGCGGCGTCGACCGTCGCCCGGTTGCGTGAGCAGGGGATCCGCTCGGTGCTGCTGACCGGTGACAATGCAGTGACCGCGGAGGGAGTTGGACAGCAAGTTGGGGTGTCGGATGTGCGAGCCGAACTCTTACCGGAGGGCAAGGCACACGCCGTCCAGGAATTGGTGAAGACGGTTGGCTCGACCGCCATGGTGGGTGATGGGATCAACGATAGCCAGGCGTTGCTCGCCGCCTCGGTCGGGGTTGCCCTCGGCGGGGCCACCGATATCGCGGTTGAGTCGGCCGAGGTCGTCCTGATGGGTGATGATCTGCAAAAGTTACCGTTTCTTGTCGAGCACGCCCGGCGGGCCAAGTCGGTGATCATCCAGAACATCAGTCTCGCGCTGGGGGCTAAGGCGGGGTTTCTGCTGGTGATGGCCGCTGGGGCGGCGACGTTGTGGATGGCAGTGGCGGCCGACATGGGCGCGACCTTGCTCGTGACGTTCAACGGATTGCGGATGCTTCGTTCCTCGCAAGTACGGCCCAGTGCTTCTGGCGACCTCGCGCTCGGGGAGGCGTGAGTTGGGAGGTGATTCAATGGCTCCACATGATGAGAATCCAGACCGCGAGCTCGATACGACGGCGGATGTCACTCGGCGCCAGTTTCTAAAGACCGTCGGCACGAGCGGCGTGGCGACAACGCTCGTTGGGGCGACGAGTCCTGACGGCGCCGAGTCCCTGGAACAGTCGGGTTCGTCTGCCACCGAGCGCCCGTCCAACGCGCCTCCCTACGCTCCTATTCGCGAAGAAGTTGCGGAGAACCTGCGCAGACGGGGTCTGACTGGCTACGCGGACCGGCTCTCGGTTGAGCCCGGAGGCACGGTCCGGTTCATGGTGAGTAGCGAGCGTTCTCGCTATCGTGCCGACATCGTTCGGCTCATTCACGGCGATGCGAATCCAGACGGGCCGGGGGTGAAGGAGCGTCTGATCGACACGATCGTTAGTGGCGAGTATCCGGGTCGGCGTCAGACGTTGCCGATGGGTTCGTATGTGACTGTGCCCGACGACCCGGCCCTTCGGCTCACGGGCAGCTTCACCGTCACCGCTTGGATCGCGCCGACGAGTCAGCGTGGCGACTCATCGTCGTCCGGGTCCGTCTTCGTCGGGGCGGAAGGTGTGGTTACGAAGTGGGCGGGCGACCGTGGCGGCTACGGTGTTTTCATCGATGAGGGCGGCCGTCTCTCAGTCCGACTCCGCGCTCCGAATGGTGACGTTGACATCGTGCGGGCTGACCGGCCACTCCGGCCGTGGGTGCCGGCGATCTTTGGGATGAACAATCGACCCCAAGGGGTCGCGACGGCCTGGTATTTCGTGGCGGCGAGCTTTGATGCGGAGACGGGTCGGATAGTGCTGGTGCAGGACCCGGCGACTGATTTCTCGTTCGATCCGACACGTGTGACCACCGAGCGCACGACGACGATCCGCTCGCTGGCGTCGGTCGGTACCCCGTTGCTCATCGCGGCGGCGGGTGCGACCGATGGCGGCATCGTCGAACATTACAACGGCAAGATCGAGAACCCGAGGCTCTATGGTCGGGCGCTCACTCGAGCCGAGATCGAAGCAGTTCGCGATGGCGACGGTCCGACGGATGTCATCGCGACCTGGGATTTCGCTCGCGATATCGAGTCGGACGCGGTCAGTGACACCGCGTCTCGGGGGTTGCACGGGCGAACGGTTAACCTGCCAGCGCGTGCGATGACCGGGCACAACTGGGACTCCACGGAGACCGACTACCGTCGGGCCAGCCACCAGTATGGTGCCATCCACTTTCATGACGACGATCTCGACGATGCACGTTGGGATGTCGATTTCACACTCACCGTTCCGCCGGGTTTGCCAAGCGGGCTCTATGCCGCCCGGCTGCGTGCCGACACCGTCGAGGACTACGTGCCGTTTGTCGTCCGCCCCCGTCGCGGCACCGCGACATCACGGATCGCGCTTGTCATTCCGACGTTTAGCTATCTGGCCTATGGGGGGACCGGCACCAGCGCGTTTCGTCCCCTCAGCTTGTATTCGCGTCACAGCGACGGGAGCGGTGTCTGTTACTCGTCGAGACTCCGGCCAATTACGAACATGCGGCCGAAGATTCAGACCAACAACCCTTGGCAGTTCATGGCCGATACGCACCTGGTGGACTGGCTTGATACGAAGGGATTTGAGGTCGACGTGTTGACCGACGACGAGCTGCATGACGAAGGCTTGGACGTGCTGGCCCCCTACGCCGTCGTGCTCACCGGAACCCACCCCGAGTACTACTCGCTCAGCATGCTTGAGGCGCTCCGGGCCTATCTGAATCAAGGTGGGCGGTTGATGTATATGGGCGGGAACGGCTTCTACTGGGTGACCGTACCCGACCCGACCGGTAGATACGTCGAGGTGCGGCGGCGAGACGGGACCGAGCACTGGCAGGGCGCTCCCGGCGAGCATCATCATAGTTTGACGGGCGAGCCCGGCGGGCTCTGGCGATTCCGCGGGATGGCGCCGCAGCAGTTCTTTGGCGTAGGCTTCACGGCCCAGGGGTTTGATCGCAACGCGCCGTATCGGCGGACACCGGACAGTACCAATTCGCGGGTGGCGTGGATCTTCGAGGGCGTGCCGCCGGACGCGTTGATCGGCAACTTCCCGTCGCTTGTCCTCGAGTTTGGTGCCGCCGGTTCTGAGCTTGACCGAGCCGACTACGATATTGGTACACCGGCTCACACGTTGGTTCTTGCCTCATCGTTCGGACACTCCAACGCCTACCAGCACGTGGTGGAGCAGATCAACACCTCGAACGGCGCCCGACCCGGCGGGCGAGAGAATCCGTTGGTCCGGGCTGATATGGTCTACTTGGAGTACCCCAACGGGGGCGCGGTGTTTTCGACGAGCTCCATCGCTTGGTGTGGCAGCCTGTCGTTCAATAACTACACCAACGACGTCTCGCGTATTACGGAGAACGTGTTGCGGCGGTTCGCGACCGACGCCGCACTACCGCCCCCCACCCGACCTGGCACGAACGCGGACTGAGACCGTATGCGGACAGCCTTCTTGAGGCGGTATGCCACCTCGCCGATACATGTTCCTCGCCTCGAACGGTTACTCGCCGTGTATGGGGCGGTCGGCGGTGACGATGAGTTCGCCGCCCGTTTCATATCTTGGGAGCGCGTGTGCTCCGATGTTGAGGCGGGACGCGTCGTGACCGAGGTGCTATCAAGCTTCCACGATGACACGGGAGCGCTCGTGCGTGTGAGCGACGTTGCGGTGCAGGGTGCGCTCCGGCTGATGGTGGACGCCGGTGCGATCCCGACACCGGCGAGAGCCCGGGCGCTTCGTGGGATGTTTGCCGAAAACGACAAGCGAGCGATCGACCGGACAGTGGCTCGACTCGAACGTGCCGTGACTGTCCCTGCTGCCGATCTCGCACAGATCCTGAGCGAGCGGGGGGATCACACCCCCTAGAGATCTCCGAGCCAAATGCATGCAGCTAAATCAAGGGTGCTCGGGCGACTAGTCGCTACTCGCGATCAACCGATGACCGTCAATGGCGTTTGATTATAAATAAATAATCATTTGCAAGAATAGCTGCGTTCTACGGCGACACCGAGCTCAAGGAGGAGCTGGAACGGCAGCCGGAGTTCGTGGATCGGCTGTCATCGCGTGCGCGGCACGATACGAACTAGTGGTGTGTGGGACACACCACTAGCAATTCATCGACGTCTTCCGTTACCGGACATTTTCGGCAAGGTCGTCCACCGTGTCTGCCAGGGCCTGGAGGCGAGCAAGGTCTCGTCCCGAGGCGCGAGCGCCTCGGTCCCTGAGCGTGGAGACCATCTCGTCGAGCCGCTCGGCCACATCCGCCGCGTCGTCAGGGCGCGTGGTGACGATTCCGTCAACGAGTTCTCTCCATATGTTGGTCTGTTCGTCGTCGATGGTGCCCGTCTGACGAAGCTGGTCTAGATACGCACGTGCGATGGCCGGATGAGCCGGCCAATCGATCCGACGTTGCTGCTGGACGTTGAAGGTCGCCGGGGCCACCAGCGACGCGGCCGCGATTTCGTTGGCGGTCACATACTCGCTGGGCACGAGTCTGAGGACGTCGAGTCCGCGAGCGATCTCGGTGCCATAGATGAATCCCCGATACCAGTAGGCGGACCAGTACCCGGCCATCACCACGTCATCCGGGTTGAGCGGTCCACGATCGAAGTAGGCAA
>JAYZGM010000073.1:0-8525 GCA_036336225.1 Acidobacteriota bacterium
GGCCAGCTGCGTCCCACGGAGCCAGCCATGGTCCGCGAGTACGGCGTGGGCGTATCGACTGCAGGTGGGTGTGAATCGGCAGGAGATACCGAATGCCTGGAGTGCGATCGAGAGCGTGTGCTGATACACCCAAATCCCGGCCTGTGCGCCCGCGACGCCCAGCTGTCGCTCGGGCGGACGGCTAGCGTCGGCGAGACTCAGGGTAACCACGACGATGGCCAGCAGTGTCCACCGCCGACGCCGCGGTACCCCTTGCGTGTGGCTCTCACACTGCAACGTGCGGAGGCCTTACAACTTGCTGGCGTATTCGCTCAGCCCGGGAATCAACAGTCGTCCACCCTGTAGCCCTTTTGCGATACAGGCGACGTGGAGAATAAGCACCGCAAGTTGGGCCAGCGGAATCAGCAGGCATCCGAAACCGGTGATCCCGGTTATCACGCCGAGGGCAATAAAACCTACGAACTCCGCCCCAAACAGCACGAGTCCGTGTTTGGCGTGCCACTGCACTTCCGTGTCCTGTTTTTCGAGGAGCACCGGCACGATTGCCAGCAGCCACAAGTACGCCAACACGACCATGATCCCACGATTCGACGAGGTCGCGGAGGCTGTCGAGCCCGGTGGTGGCGGTGGTGCACCCGGCGTTGGGGTCGCCGAGGGCGGTGGCGGTGGAGAGTCCGCTGGTGGGGATGGCGGATCCGGCGGGGGAGCTGCGGAGCCCGGTGTCTGTTCGTCAGTCATCGTTGTCTCCGAAAGGTGAACCGGCAGTCTGACGCAACTCCTAGCGTCTGTCACCGTAGCACCGACTTGTCATGGCTTCGACGATCTTACTAAGCTGGAAGTTCCGTCGTGCCAGCGAGTAGGCTGGATGAGTGAGGATGAGATGAACACAGAGTACATAGAACCGGCCGGTGTCCTCGAAGCCCTCCGCGTGGTACGAGATCCGGATTTGGGCCGAGACATCGTGAGTCTCGATTTTGTGAAGAATTTAAAGGTTGAGGGTGGGCGCGTGTCGTTTGACATCGAGCTCACGACCCCCGCTTGTCCTGTCAAGGAGCAGATGCACGACCAGGCGGTCGCCGCGGTGTCGGCGCTCGACGGCGTGACCGAGGTCGCGGTCAACATGACGGCCAATGTGCGGGCGGTCGCCTCTCCGGACGCGGGTCGAGCGCCGATTCCTGGGGTCAAGAACGTCATTGCGGTCGGCGCTGGCAAAGGCGGGGTCGGCAAGAGCACGGTCGCGGTGAATCTCGCCTTGGGGTTGTCCAAATATGGCGGGCGGGTGGGTCTGATCGATGCCGATATCTATGGACCCAATATCCCGATCATGCTGGGTGTGCACACCCAGCTCGAGACCGATGGGAAGAAGATCGTGCCAGCCGAGAAATACGGAATTCCCGTCGTCTCGATGGGATTTCTCACCAAGGATGAGACCCCAATCATCTGGCGCGGCCCGATGCTACACGGCGTCGTGCAGCAGTTCTTTCGCGAGGTGCGTTGGGACGAGCTCGATTATCTCGTCGTCGACATGCCACCAGGCACGGGCGACGTCGCGCTCAGCCTGAGTCAGACGGTTCCGGTATCGGGCGCAGTGGTAGTCACAACCCCGCAAACGGTTTCGTTGGCGGACTCACGCCGCGCCGTGGCCATGTATCGAAAGCTCAATGTGCCGACCTTGGGGCTCGTCGAGAACATGAGCCACTTCGTCTGCCCCAGCTGTGACCACGAGAGCGATATCTTCGGAAAAGGGGGCGGCGAAGCCACGGCTGAGGAACTTGGCGTTCCGTTCCTCGGGCGGATACCGATCTGTCAGCCGATTCGTGTAGGAGGTGACACCGGCAATCCGATCGTCGTGTCCGAGCCAGACTCCCCCGCCGCGAGAGCGTTTCTGGATGTCGCAGAGCGGACGGCGGCTCAGGTTTCTATTGCAGCGCTCACCGCCGAACCGGTGGCGGTGTAGCAGCCTGTGGTGAACCCCCGCGTCGCACCGAGAGCGGGGCTGAGTTCGGTGGGCAAGCCGCGACGAGGGAGCAAATTCAGGCATTTTCGACCGAGGAGCAACGCCGTCCAGACGTGATGCAGCGCAGCTCGAATACAGCGGGGCTTTGACCACGGGCTACTCGTTACCGTCGCTCGGCTTCGCCCGTCATTGGCACAAACAGAACCGGCAATACGGACTCTTCCGTGACCCCGCGTTCCGTCCTCGTGAGGATCGTCAGTGTCTGGCGGTTCTCGCCCACCGGGACGATCATGCGTCCTCCAACGGCTAGTTGCTCGACAAGCGGGACGGGCACGTGGTCCGGAGCCGCGGTCACCATGATCGCGTCGAACGGCGCCTCCTCCGGCCATCCCGCATAACCGTCCCCTTCTCTGACCTGCACGTTCGCATACCCGAGCTCGGTTAAGGTGGCTGCGGCCCGTTCTGCCAGCGGTGTAACAATCTCGATCGAATAGACGGTGGCCGCGAGCTCGGCCAGGACCGCCGCTTGGTATCCGGATCCGGTGCCGATCTCGAGAACACGCGACGCCGGGTTGAGCCGCAGCGCCTGGGTCATATAGGCCACGATGTAGGGCTGTGAAATCGTCTGTCGGTACCCGATCGGCAACGGACGGTCCTCGTAGGCGAACGGGCGCTGTTCGGCCGGGATGAATCGGTCCCGAGGCACATGTCGCATGGCGGCGACAACGCGCGGGTCGCTGATATCACGAGCGAGCAACTGTTCGTCGACCATGCGGATACGTTGGCCCTCTCGGTCAGGGGCATCGGGCGTCTCACGACCTTGGGCGGAGACGGCGATGGTCACACTCATCATGAGCATCGCCAGCAGCCCGTGGCAACAGCCCCGCTGCCTTCGAACGGCGCTGCATGCCGTCTGGACGGTGTTGCTCCCCGGTCGAAAATGCCCAAGTTGCTCCCTCGTCGCGTCTTGCCAGCCGAGCTCGGCGTCGATCTCGGTGCGACGCGGGGTTTCACCATGGGCGGCTCGAGCCAGCGCCGTCCTCCAGCTGGTATGCT
This sequence comes from Acidobacteriota bacterium, assembly GCA_036336225.1. GTDB lineage: Bacteria > Acidobacteriota > Vicinamibacteria > Vicinamibacterales > UBA8438 > JAJEEA01. Next base: position 3,014 of record JAYZGM010000073.1, read on the forward strand.
GACCCTCGCCATGTTCTTGCTGTTCCTGGCCGCCGGTGCGGCGTTGATTACGTTGTCTCACGTGGCACCGTTCCCTTTCCTCCTTGACGCGTTGGCGTCCGCACCTTCGAGGTGGCAGATGCCGGCATACGGGGACGATCGGGCCAGAGTCTATCTGACCTATGATGATGGTCCGAACCCCACGGCCACCCCAGGGCTACTCGACGTGCTCGCGCGTGAGCACGTCGTCGCCACGTTTTTTCTTCTCGACCGACACCTCAATGCGGACACCGCGCCGATCGTGCAACGTATGTTTCGTGAGGGCCATTAGGTGGCCCTGCACTCGCACACGCGCCGGCTGATGGTGTTGAGCCCGGAAGCGCTTGGCGAGACGCTTGTCGCCGCGGCAGATCGGATCCAACAGCTCGCCGGCCATCGCCCCTGTCCCGCGTTCAGACCGCACGGTGGGTGGCGGAGCGGACAGATGTACGAAGGGCTGGCCCGGATTGACCACGCACTTATCGGATGGGGGTGGTTCCTGTGGGACTGGGACTGGTTTCGCACGCCGGATCCCGACCGGCTGGTGCGGCGCTTCGCGGGACGCGTGTCAGATGGCGACATTATCGTCATGCATGATGGTCACCATGAAGACCCGCGGGCCGACCGCCAATACGCTATCGAAGCCACCGCCGGGCTCGTGCCGGCGCTTCGTGACGCCGGCTTCACCTTCGGAGTCGTGTGTTAGACGGGGCTTCGCCCCCATCCTATTTGAGCGCTAGGCGAGGACTCTGAGAGGCCCCCCGGGGCACGCGTCATCGCGCGTCTTGGCCGCTGTCAGGGTCCGGTCAGCCAGGCTTCACGTTGCTGGAGCTGGGCCTCGGTTGGCTCTTCCATTGACTGGAGCTCCCACTGATTGGTCGGCGGTGCCCCGACGGTCACCGGGATCTGGCGGAGCTCACCGCGTCGTGAGACGAGCACATTGATATCCGTGCCGGGGGCTATCTCGCCAAGACGCGTGGGCCATTCAGCCGGCAGCACGCGGTGGGCGCCGATGGCAATCAGTTCATCGTCGGTGTTGAACCCGGCGTCATACCCGGGTGTGTCGCGCGGCACTTCGCTGACCGTCAGACGTCCCCCCACGACACGCGTGTCTAGGCCGATCCAGCCTGGCTCGTCTGCATCGGAAGTCTTCGCGAACTCGAGCCCGATCCAGTCCAGCGCTCCTGTGTAGTCGAGTTCGGCCGTCGTGTCCAGCGCGTGCGTGAACCACGCGGTCAGATCCACGCCGGCCACACGGCTTGCCGTTGCTCGAAACTCAGTCGGTGTGAACCCGTGGTCTCCTGAGAACTCCTCGTAGGCGGCGCGAAGGACATCGTCGAGCGAGCGGGCGCCGTTGGTCGCTGCCCGGATCCGCATGTCGAGGAGGAAGCCGATCACGGCACCTTTCGTGTAGTAGCTGACCGAACTATTCGACGAGTTTTCATCACGGCGGTAGTACTTGATCCAAGCGTCGTAGGACGCCAACGCGACCGGTTGCACCGCACGTCCAGGACCGGTTTGCAGACTCCGAATCTGCTGCGACAAGGCGACCAGATACTCGTCGAGATCAGATAGCTTGGCGCGGTGCACATTCAGATCGGCGTAGTAGGTCGTCAAGCCTTCCACGATCCAGAGGCTACGCGTGTGAACCTCGTTCTCATAGTCGAAGGGCCCCAGCTCGATCGGCCGAAGACGCTTGACGTTCCACGCGTGGAACAGCTCGTGGCTCACGAGACCGAGCCAGCGAAGATATCGCTGGCGGGACGACGTCGCCCACCGGCTGGTCATGAGGAGCGTTGAGTTGCGGTGTTCGAGGCCGCCACCGGCCTCCGTGATCATATTGAGAAAGACATAGTGGTCATAAGGGATGCTTCCCCACAACCGGGCGATCGCGTGGGTGATCTGCTCGACGTCGGTGACAGACTCCGGCCCGTGCCAGACTCCAGATTCCCCGACATTGACCAGCTCGTGGGGCACGCCGTCCACCGTGAATTCGTAGATGGCTGGGTTGCCGGCCACAATCGGCGAATCCACGAGGGTGTCGAAGTCGTCGGCCCGGAACCGCAGGGTCGAGGCGTTGTCGGTGGGTTGCACGGACAATCCTGTGCGCGCATTCTCCCAGGCAGGGGGGAGGAGGAGCGTGATGTCGTGTGGGCGAGGCCCCGTGTCGTCGGCGAGGGTCAGAAACGTAGGGGCACCATTGAGAATCGCGACATCGGCGTCGATCCAGTTAGTACGCACCGACATCTCGTGCCCGTACACCCGATAGGAAACAAGAACCGCGTCGTGTCCGGCGGTTTCGATACGCCATCGGTTCTTACGGCTTTTCTCAACGGCCACCGCGGCTCCGTCGGGGGTACGTGCCGTCACGCCTTCAAGGTGACGCGCGAACTCCCGGACCAGATACGAACCCGGCGTCCAGACCGCCATCATCAGCTCAAGCGCCGCCCGCCCGTCGGTCGGCACCCAGACGTCGACCTCGACGTAGTGCGTGTGAGGTGCCGGGAACCGCAGCGTATAGACAATTGGCGCTGCGGGCTGACCCCGCGTGCTCCACGGCACGACCAGAGTGAACAACGAGACGAGGAGCATCACCCGCGATAACGGTAATAGTGTCGGTGTCATGGCTCGGTCTGGCTCACCAGCGACACTTGTCGGTCGAGATACACCGCGGTGACAGCGTCGCCCCGTATCTCAAGCGCTGAGGCCCGACCGGTGTAGAAGGCGGTTAGCATCCCGGTGTCGATCAGAAAGATCCGGTTGTTGAATCGCGTGGTGATGAGACGGGACGGCGGGATCGAGTGCCCGACCACGATGCGGGCAGCATCGTAGCGCTCCGTTAACGTGTCCACGAGCCCGGGGCCGGTGTCCTCGTCCCATCGAGCGAATCCACGAAACCACAACGGGCTGTCTTCGTGGATAAGCGACCACGTTGGCAGCTCGCGTTGGAACTCGATTAACATCTCGAGATAACGACGTTCTCGACGGTTGAGCGTGGCCGCGTCCGGGGCCGGTGGCCCGGTCGGCGCGAGTCGAATGGCCCACGCCTGGAGTTCGGTCCGGACCGCGTCTAGCGTCTCTTGGTAGCTATAGAACGGCAGGATGATGTCACGCTCCCAGAGCTGTTTCCGGTAGCGGTCATACGTCTCGATCTCCCGATGGGCCTGGTCGTTGATGTCATCCAGGTCCTTCGGCGCGTCCGGGTGGAGTCCGCCATGAAGCAGGATGGAGTCGCCCACGCGCACGACCACGGGTCGTTTTCGTAGCCACCGACCATAGTGGCCGTCTGGTCCGAGCGCGTCGAGATACTCGATCAATCCGGGAGGGTGGGTGGTCATCCATTCCTCGCGAGTGGGGTCCGGAAGGGCCAGGGGTCCCAGCTCTTCCGCACGTTGCTGGCGGAACCGCATGTCCTCCTCGTAGGCGTCCTGTTGACGTCCCTCGGATTTGGCATCGGCGAAGTGGGCGAGCAACGCGGGAGTGGTGTCGCGGACGTGGTGCATGAGGTTCATGGCCTCGTGGTTGCCGAGCAGGACCATCACCTGACCGCCGGCCTCGTCCGCCTCCCGCTCCAGTCGCATCAGGAGGTCGAGCACGCGCCGCACGCCTACCCCGCGGTCGGTGTAGTCTCCCGTTTGCACGAGAGTCGCGCTCCCCCCGATCCACTGATGGGACGCGTCGGTCAGCCCCAGAATTTGCAAGAGCGCTCGTAGCTGGGTGTCGGCACCATGAATGTCCCCGACGGCTACGATCCGGTCTGCCTGCTCAGCGATCGTGACCGGTGCTGACAGCAGGGTGCCGAGGAGCGCGATTGCACAAATGATGAGCGCCGGTCGGCGTCGTGCGCCGCGTCTGTATCGCATCGATGTTTCAAGTGTAACCGCAAGACTAGGCACGCGAGTCGTGAGCGAGAGTGTTCGCGGCGATCGCCGCTCCCAACAAGGCCGTCTCCTCGTGCAGGACGACCCACACGGGGATCGGATCGAGGAGTGACCGCATCGGCCCCTTGTTGACGAACGCGTCGGTAAACCCGCCCGTGTGGAGCGCCGGTCCCAGATGTGGCGCGATGCCGCCACCGACAAACACCCCGGCCGTGGACAGGGTTCGAAGTGCCAAGTTGCCGGCCGCCGCGCCAAGCGCGGACACAAAGAGGTCAAGGGCGTCCAGACAGGCCGGACAGCCGTCGTCGAGCGCGTTGCTGGTGATTGTTGCTGGGGAGGGGGACGACATCTCGGCATCCTGGGATGCACCACATCGCGTGACCTGATGTGTGAATTGAAACAACGTCAGGAGCCCGGGCCCCGACACCACGTCTTCCAACGCCACGCGGTCCGTGCGGGTCAAGAGCCACGCCACGAGCTCGAGCTCTCGGGGCGTGCGTGCGGCAAAGTCGGTGTGACCACCTTCGGACGGTGCCGGTACGAGACGACCGTCAACTCGCCGAAGCCCCGCTTCGCCAAGACCCGTCCCCGGAGCGATCAAGGCGAGGTTCCCCATCTCCTCCGGCGACCCGGTGCGAACCACCGAGAGCTCGGCCGGCCGGAGGGTCGGGACCGCCGTGACCATCGCTTCCAAATCATTCAGGAGACCCACGGTCTTGATGCCGACCTGTACACCAAGCAACCTGGCGTCGACCACCCAGGGCACATTGGTGAGTTGAGAAACGCCATTTCGAACTGGTCCGGCCACCCCGAAGCAGGCAGCGGTCACCGGGGCGCTGCTCGGGGTCTCGCGAAGAAACCGCGCGACCACTGACTCGAGGCTGTCGAATGCCGCGGTTGCGTAGCGTTTCATAACGATCGGGGTCGGCCGCGGGTAGTCTGGGTGGAAAAGCCCCAGCGACGTCTTGGTGCCGCCGACATCTCCCGCCAGCAATGTTCCCGACATCTGTGTCTCACGCCTCCGATCCACGACTTGACATGCGGAACATTCTCATTCATCTTTCAGCGCGGCTGGGGATTCCACTGCCTCCATGGGATTGAGGACGATGTGATGAGGATGGGGCAATGAGCCGGCCACCGACAGAGGAAGCTGACCCCACCGAGTCTGAGTTGCCGACTCCAGAGGCACTCGACCGCCAGTACCACAGCGTTCGCCAGATTCGCGATCGATACCCGCTTATTCGCGACGATCATCTACGGTATCTCGAGAAGTGGTCACTGGTGCGTCCGGTCGCGGGCACTGGTACCGGCCGCTACTACGGGTTTCAGGATCTGCGCACGATTCGCGGTGTCAGCGAGAAGCTCGAAGGTGGGGTGCCGTTTCGGGTAGTGGTTCGTGCACTCGTGGCGGCGCACGAAGGCCAGCTCACGTTGGACTTTAGCCAGCGTTTGGGTGAGATCCAGCCGGTCAAAGTCGTCGCGTTGACGTCTCGGCGCGCTGCCGCTCCGGAGCCGACCGCCGCTTCTAGCGACATGGACTTCTGGCCGGCATCGACGGAAAAGACGTCGCTCGCCGCCTCGTACTTTCACGAGGGCGCCGCCTTGGATGAGGG
>JAYZGM010000074.1:0-10926 GCA_036336225.1 Acidobacteriota bacterium
GGGTTTTCACCATCGGTTGCCAGGGGGGGCGTTGAACCGCACACAGTGTCCAAGACATAATGATGTGTTTCTAGCTTTTTCGACAGGAGCGTGCGATGGACGTAATAACGCGTCAACAATTCCAGCGATTTACTGTTGTGCTCGCGGGGCTCGGGCTCGTGGCCGCTAGCGCTTTCGCGCCGGCCACTGCGCACGCGCAGTCGGAGGAGCATCCGACGTTTACTAAGGAGATTGCCCCGATTCTTCAGCGCAGCTGTCAGAAGTGCCATCGCCCCAACTCGTTGGCGCCGATGTCACTCATCACGTATGAGGATGTTCGCCCCTGGGCACGCTCCATCAAACAGCGGACCGGGCTACGGAATCGCATGGGGGTGATGCCGCCCTGGTATATCGAGAAGGACATCGGTATTCAGGAGTTCAAAGATGATTGGTCGCTGAGCGACCACGAAATCGCCACGATCGCCGCCTGGGTCGACAATGGGGCGCCGCGAGGCAACATGGCGGACATGCCGATTCCTCCGGCCTTTATTGATGTCGATGAGTGGGAAATCGGTCAACCCGATCTCATCGTGTCCTCACCCACCATTAAGGTGCCGGGCTCGGCGCCAGACTGGTGGGGGGTGTTGGGTGAGGCCGATACAGGGCTGACCGAAGACCGCTATGTTGCCGCCATCGAATACAAGGAGCGGAACGATCTGCCACGTGGCGTCCGGTCGGACACGGTTGGTGGTCTGTTCGTCGTCCACCACTCCGCGTTGACGACCATGGGGCCGGACGATGGCCCGCGCGACGCCTATCAGTGGCCGGTGCACGAGGTTGGTCGAAACGCCGATGTTTTTGATGCCGATGCTGGGCCCATTCTCAAGGCGGGGTCAAAGCTCATCTTTCCGTCAACGCATCTGCACTCGAACGGCACCGATACGATGGCCCGTCTCGAGGTGGGGTTCAAGTTCCATCCACGCGGCTACGAGCCGACCAAGGATGTTGAGATGCTGTTCTTTGGCAATGGCCCAGACATCGACATCCTGCCGATGCAGGACAACCAGCGGATGGACGCCTATTTTACGTTGCCCGAGAACACCAAGCTCAGCGTCTACGAGCCACACATGCATGCCCCTGGCGTGAGAATGTGTCTCGAGGCGGTGTGGGGCACGACGGTCGAGACCCTCAATTGCTCCGGCTACGACCACAACTGGGTGCGTGTCTACAAGTATGCAGACGATGCGGCGCCGTTGCTACCGAAGGGCACGATTCTGCATCTGACCGGTTACTTCAACAATACCGCGACCAACCCGAACGTGACCGATCCCAGGAATTGGTCTGGTTCCGGACATCGATCGGTTGACAACATGTTCATCAATTTGTTGCAGGCGATCTATATGGACGATGAGGAGTTCGCCGCGGCAGTGGCCGAGCGGGAGCGGTTGCGACTGGCCGACGGCCGGGTCGACATCGGGTGTCTGGTGTGCGGCACCTCCGAGCTCGAGTTAAACGCGAACGCGGGTGGCGGAGATCAGTAGCGCGTTACTCGCAGACAGCAACGGATAGATCGTGACTCCACGCGAACGGTGGGTCGGCGCGGTTGTTTGAGCAGGCACCCTCATGTGTGAAGCAGGACGTTATCTGGTTCGGATTCGCGTGCAGCTGTCGGTGCTCGTGGCAGTCACTCTGACGGGGGCGGCACCGACCGCTCACGCGCAGTCGTTCGCCACTGGGCAGACCATCTCCCCTGCCTATGAAGGGTGGGTGCAGAACGACGATGGCTCGTATGACCTGGTTTTTGGATATATGAACCGGAACTGGGAACAGATGGTCGACGTTCCCGTTGGTCCGGAGAACATGATCGAGCCCGGGGGGCCGGACCAAGGCCAACCCACCCACTTCTTGCCGCGTCGCAACCGGTTTGTCTTCAGGGTTCCCGTGCCGGCCGACTTCGGTGACAACGAGGTGGTCTGGACGCTGACAACCCAGGGACAGACGCAGCGTGCGTATGGGACGCTCAAACGCGACTATTACATCGACGACCTGGTGATTCAGGCCAATTTTGGTGCGGCCGGGGCGGCCGGCTCGACGCCCGAGCTGGCTCGGAACGAGGCGCCGGTGCTCGTGGTCGACGGCGACCCGGGTCGAATAGCGCGCGTGGGCGCGTCTCTTGGGTTAGCCGCGATGGTCACCGACGATGGCGTGCCGAGGGCGAGACCGTTGAGCCCGACCGACCCCAGACGGCCGGGTCGCATCACGACAGATACCGCGACCGGTCTGCGATTGTCGTGGTTTGTCTATCGTGGCGCGGGTGGCGTCACCTTTGATCCTCAACAGATTGCGACCTGGGAAGATACACGGGTTGGTCGCCACTCTCCGTGGTCGCCGGGGTGGTCCACTCCTGAGGCGCCCGAAGACGGACGGTGGGACACTCGGGTGACGTTCAGCCAGCCGGGTGACTATGTGCTACGCGCGCTGGCTCATGATGGCGGTTTACAGGACTACCAGGACGTGACCGTCACGGTGACCCCGTAGGCGCTGAAGAGACATATGACGTGTGCTTCCGGACTGCCCCGTCCACAGCATCGGTGGATGGCGGCGGTCCGATCCCGGCCTATTAATGGAGTCAGGAATGTTGACAAGACGGTTATCGGCTGCTGTTCTCTCCTTGGTGCTGGTGCCCACTGTGGCCCTCGCTCAGTCGTTGGCCGGGAGTGATCCCCACCCTGAGGTCCATCTGTACGACGTTGCAGATTATGGGCTCGTGGCGACCGACGTCACTTTCACCAAGGACATCGCACCGATCTTGCAACGCAGCTGCCAGACATGTCATCGCCCGGACGGTGGGGCGCCGATGTCACTCGTGAGCTACGAACAGGTGAGACCGTGGGCACGGTCGATCAAGCTGCGCACCGCGATTCGCGACCGACAAGGGGCGATGCCACCGTTCTTCGTTGAAAAGGACCTCGGAATCCTCGAGTTCAAGGACGACCCATCACTCAGCGATATCGAGCTGGCCAAGCTCCAGGCGTGGGCTGACAATGGCGCGCCACGTGGCGATCTGGCGGACATGCCGCCACCGGTGGAGTTTGCGGAGGCTGGAGCCTGGACACTCGGGGAGCCGGATCTTGTGCTGAAGTCACCGGAAGTCACGCGACCAGCCATCGGAGCCGACTGGTGGGGTGACCTGGGCCTGGTGCCCACCGGGCTGACCGAAGACCGTTATGTGAAGTCGGTCGAGGTACGGGAAATCAACGATATCCCCTCGGACGCGGGTTCCGACACGGTCGGGGGACGTTACATCTTCCATCACATGACCTATTCAAGCGGCGTGCTGAACGACGAGGGCACGGGGGTCATCGAGGAGACGCGCACCCGCTGGCCGATTCATGAGGTGGGACGCAACGCCGACATTTTTCCGGAGAAGTTCGGCACGTTGCTCCAGACCGGCTCCGCGTTGCATCTCCGAGCCAGCCATCTCCACTCGAACGGGATTCAGGAGACGACGGGACAGCTCGAATTCGGGTTCATCTTCCATCCCAAAGGCTACGAGCCCGAGTATGGGAATCGTGCTCGCGTACGTCTGGGCAACGGAAATGACATCGATGTCGCCCCGGGCCGAGCCAACCAAGAGATGCACGCCTTCGAGGTGCTCGAACAGCACACCAAGCTCGTCGCGTTCGAGCCGCATTTGCATGCGCCCGGCACCAGAATGTGTATCGAGGCGATTTGGGGCAACAATCACTTTACGCTCAACTGCGTGGGCTATGACCATAGCTGGGTGAAACAGTACGTGTATGCGGACGATGCCGCTCCGTTGCTGCCCAAGGGCACCATCTTGCACATCATCGGGTTCCTCGACACGACTCCTGGTAACCGTAATCTGGCCGACAGTCGCAATTGGGCCGGTGGGGGGCGGCGATCCGTCGCCAACATGTTCATTGATCTCGGGTATGCCGTGGAGCTGACCGAGGAGCAGTTCCAGACGGAGATGGCCGAGCGACGTGAGCGGATGGCGAGCCGGAACAGCTACGACGTGGGGTGTCCGTTGTGCTGGGCGGACGTGCCGTCCGCAGAGACTGTCACGACTGAGGACGGCGGCGCGCAATGATGCAGCGAGTGTCGCGGGCCGCTGGAGTTTTGCTCACGATCGTCGGGGTGTCGGTCGGCTCGCTTGTCTCGGCTGACGCCGAGGCGCAGACCCGTTTTATGTATCTCCGGGGGCAGAGCATCCATCCAGCGTTCGAGGGCTGGTGGCCCAATGATGATGGGTCGTTCACTCTGTGGTTCGGCTACATGAATTCCAACTGGGAAGAGCAGTTCGATATCCCGGTGGGGTCGGATAACTACTTCACGGTGGTGGGGCCGCGTGAGCTCGACGATCTCGAGGTCGACGCCTTTGATCCCATGGTGGCCGATCATGGCCAGCCGACCCACTTCTACCCAAGGCGGAATCCGTTTCTGTTTACCGTCAACGTCCCTGCCGATTTCGGGGATCAGGAAGTGGTGTGGACACTGACAAGTCACGGGCGGGCGAATCGTGCGTTCGCGTCGCTGGCGGCCGACTACCGTATGGACCCGCAAGTCATGTCGACCGAAGTCGGGGGGGCATTTGGCAGTCTCGACGACCGGTTGCGGACGAACGCGCCACCCACGTTGGTCGTTGATGGCGAGCCGCACCGTCGGGTCGGGGTGGGGGAAGCGGTCACGCTGGTCGCGTCGGCTGAGGACCCTGATGATTTTCCGCCCCGGTCCGATCGAGGGGGGCCGCCAGAAACACTCGACGAGCTCTATAGTACTGATGGGGTTGGGTCGTCGGTGGTCAGCAGTGCGCCCGGTGTTCGGCTGTCGTGGATCGTCTACCGTGGTTCGAATGACCCGGTGGCCTTTGCCCCCGAGCAGATGAAGGCGTGGATGGACACCCGCGTGTGGGCGAACTCGCCCTGGTCGCCACCCTACATCTTGCCGGAGCCCCCTCCAGGAAATCGCTGGGAGACCGAAGTTCGGTTTGACGCGCCTGGTGAGTACGTGCTCCGAGCGGTGGCCAGTGACGGGTCGCGGTTCACGTATCAGAATGTGACGGTTTCGGTGACCGACTGACGTTTCACTGATGCCGGCCTCGTCTGAGGCGGCCCTTCCTGGATACGGATCGAACTCTCTGTTCGGCACCAGACCCAGCTTTCGAGCGGGTGCTGACCGAGATGCGGGCTGCAGCGGCATAGGGTCGTTGTCGTAGACGGCATCGGGCATTGGCCCGGTCGCGCATCTGAAGCCAATGCGCCGTTCTGACAATCGTGACCCACGGAATGGTCGGTTAGTCGGTGAACGGGACAACCGGCGCGGGCCACTGGTCGTGCACAAAGACGTCGCCGCTCGTGACGCCCCTACCGCCGCCAGGCCGCCAGAAGCGCAGTCGGGTCGTAACTGTCAAACTCCCGCTCTATTTGCCCGGCAGCGTCGAAGGTCCACAGTTGTATGAATTGTGGGAAGCTGACCTTCTGACCGTTTTTTTCAAGGTCCATTCCATCCGGTTCACGACGGCCACCTGATTCTCTGATGCCAGGTAGTCCAATTGTTCAAAGCTGTCGAATTGGACGTGCTCCGCGAGTTGGTCCAAGATCGCCATAAATTCCGAGTGCCCGTGGTGTACTCCGGCCCATGGAATTTCATTCGCTCCTGCTTCAGACTGAAGTTCCACATTCTCCGCAAGCGCCGCCGTCATCGCACTGCGATCGCCGCGATTAAAGGCTGCATAGATGTCCTTCACGGTCTGAATGTTGTCTTGTGCTGACATGGGAGCTCTCCTCGTAGGTCACGATACGGTTACGCTTGCAAGACGATCCTCCCGCCCGCGCGGGCGCACAGCGGGTGGGTGTCGCAGTTGCTCCGGCCTGGAAAGGGCACCTGCTCCTCTCGCCTCTGGGACCACAGTCGGTGACCAATTCTTGGACGATAGCAAGTATTAGGTAGCCCTGGTTAACGGTATGCCCGTTACTCGATCCGCCCTATGTCACAGGCCCTGCCCTACGACAGCGGAGAGTGGCTACCAACTCGGGGGCTCACCACCGGCGGCAACAGTGGCTGCGGGCGAGTTGGGCTTACGGCTCGCGTGGGTACCCCTGCGCCGCCGCCAGGTGATACCAGTGAGCCGCTTCGGCTGTGTCCTGCGAGACGCCTCTCCCCTCGGCGTACATGACCCCGAGGGTGAACTGTGCTTCGGGAAGCCCTTGGTCCGCCGCCAGACGGTACCAGTAGACCGCTTGGGTGTCGTCCTGCGGCACGCCGCGGCCCGTGGCGTGCATGTCCCCGAGGGTGAACTGCGCCCCAGGGACCCCCGCCTCAGCACGCGCTCGGAGGTCGGTGACCCCGGCGGGAGGTAGGAGGCCGATCGACGTGGAACAAGCCATCGAGGCGACCGCCATCACTAGGGCGGAACGGGAAACAAACCTGACGGGACTCGTCATTGGCTGGCTCTGATTACGACGCCGCCGGCGTCAATTCCGATCCCGCCGCTGGCTGGCAGGGAAGCAACTCTCACTCTAGTATAGAAAGACACGGGTTCCGCCCCCGACACCAACCGCACCGTCGAGAGGGCCTCCACGCCGGCCGAGTTCCTGGCCACGCTTGCCGATCACGTTCCCGACCGCTATCCGTCAGGGAGGCCCTTCTAACGCTGTGACGCAGCCGTGTCATCAGCGGTACGACGTTGCAGGTACACCTGAATGGCGGCTACATCCCCCTCCGTCAAGAGGTCGGCATAAGATGGCATCCCTTGGTTGCGCAGGATCCCACCCCGCACGACTGCATCAAAGCGTTGATGGGATGTCTCGTCAAGCTGTCGCAAATCCGGAATGGTCCCGCTGCTGACGGCCATGAGTCCGTGGCAGATGGCACACCCCGTGTCGTGAAAGAGGTCTTGGCCGCGTTCTTCTGTTTCGGTGAGATCGGCACCGAACGTGGGCGCGAGAAACGCTTCAGTTTTTGGCGTAACCGGAGGCACCGGGGCGGTGGCGCCGAGACGAAACACGAGGAGGCGACCGAGATTTTCGTAATGGCTGGCTGCAGCGAGGCCGGCGTCGAGAATCGTGCCGCCTCCACCCCATCCGGCGAGTACGGCGAGATATTGCTGTCCGTCGATGCTGTATGTGATGGGTGGGGCAACGATGCCAATATTGATCGGTAGTTCCCAGAGTTTCTCCCCAGAATCTGCCGTGTAGGCGGCTAACCGGCCGTCGGCGGTGCCTTGAAAGACCAAGTTGCCTGCCGTTGAAAGTAAGCCCCCGTTGTATGCGGCCGGGTGTTCTATGGTCCAGGCCTCAGTTTGCGTCACTGGATTCCATGCCTTCAGAAAGCCTTTCGATGGCGGCGCCGGCATGTCGACGAGGAGGTCAGGAATGTTCGACAGACTGACGCCGAGGTTCCATGTTCGAGGGTCGTACTGGAAGGTGTCATCGACGGAATAGTGAAACGCGACGTCGATGGTTGGGATATAAACCAGACCGGTATCGGGATTGAAGGCCATCGGATGCCAGTTGTGTCCACCCAAGGGTCCCGGCAAGAGCAACTGCGGCTGGTCCTCGAAGATCGCGGCGGGCGTCTCCACCGGTCGGCCGGTTGCCATGTCCACGTGCGACGCCCATGTGGCGGTGATGTATTTTTCGGCGGAGATCAATTCTCCCGTGGCGCGGTCGATCACATAGAAAAATCCATTCTTCGGGGCTTGCATCAACACTTGCCGCGTGATGCCGTCAATTTCGAGGTCGGCCAGCATGATGTGCTGTACAGCGGTGTAGTCCCAGTTATCAGCTGGGGTGGTTTGATAATGCCAAATGAGTTCACCCGTTTCTGGCCGTAGCGCCAAAATCGAGGAGAGATAGAGATTGTCACCCCCGCCCGGACTGCGATGAATTCGGGTCCAGGGGGCACCGTTGCCCACGCCAACATAGAGTAGATTGAGTTCCGGGTCGTAGGCCATAGAGTCCCAGACGGTGCCACCGCCTCCCATTCGCCACCACTCGCCGGTCCAGGTCTCGGCCGCCGTTTCCATTTCGGGGTGTTCGAAGGGCTGACTCGGGTCCCCGGGAACCGTGTAGAACCGCCATGCTTGTTCGCCGGTCTCGGCGTCGTAGGCGCTGACGTATCCCCGCACGCCGTACTCGGCGCCACCATTCCCGATGATGACTTTTCCCCGGACGATGCGGGGCGCTCCCGTAATGGCATACGGTTTTTCCGGATCGGTGGTGCGCACCTCCCAGTCGGCCTCGCCGGTGTCGGCATCGATGGCGATCAGGCGACCGTCTAGTGTTCCGACGTAGACGCGCCCTTCCCAGATCGCAGCGCCGCGATTCACGACATCACAGCAGACCCAGCGTGCCCACTCACGCGGTACTTCTGGGTCGAAGGTCCAGATTTCTTCTCCGGTGGTCGCATCGACGGCATGGACGACGCTCCAGGAAGCGGTCACATAGATTCGTCCGTCCACGACCAACGGCGTCGCTTCATGGCCACGGGTTTGCCCGGTGTCATAGAACCACGCCAATCCGAGTTCATCGACGTTCTCGGCGTTGATTTGATCGAGCGGTGAAAAACGCTGCTCGTCGTAGGTGCGCCCGTAAGAGAGCCACTCGCCGGGTTCGGCGTCGGCCGCGGCGATGCGGGTACCATCCACCTGACCGGCATCCTGGGCGGAGCCGAGTATGTTCCAGGCAATGACGAGGGACAGCGTTGTTGCTATCGCCAAACATTTCTTGACACCCATCACGGTTCCTTTCCGAGACACTCCTGACCCCGTCGGCGCAGAGGATGTCCCGTGAGCAGGGGAGTTCACTGGGACGAAATTTCGATCCGTGGCTGCAATCTAAACATCGGAGCTCATGGAAAATCAACGGTCGTTTCCAGCTGGGGCATGAACTACGACGAGATCTGACGGCTCTCGAACATTTTGGAACGGTGATGGCGATGGGTCCCGACGTTTGATTAAGCGGCGAGCAGACAAAAGAAGGACCGGTTGGTACGACAGGGATCGATGGGAAGACGATAGGACGCATTGGGTACCCCAGTTAACGGAATACCTCTTACTCGACCCTCCGTCACCCCTCTGTTCTGTACGCCCAGCAAGAGCGCGGATTAGTATCCTGCTCGCGACCGCCCAGGCAGGCCTTGACTGCGCGGGGCTGGCTTACGGCCCGAGACTACCGCTGGAGACGCACGTCGACTACCGGTTCAACGTCGGCGCGACTTCGAGCAGGGCCGCTTGACGCGATTGAAGTAGAAGACCGTGAAAAATAGAAGATCATGAAAGCGACGAAGACTCCGGTAATGGTGGCGCTGGTCTTAACCTCGGTCGGGACCCGCACCCAGGCCGGCGAGACGGAGTTGACCGGATTCCGCGGGCTCGACAGCCGAGCCTTCTGGGAGGATGAGCGCGGCGCGAGCCAGGACGACGGCTTTAATACGTTGCTCTAGGCGCAGCCGGAGCTCTACTGGCGGCGCGACGACGGGCGCCAGCGCGTGCGCCTCGTCGGTTTCGTCCGCTACGACGACCAGGATGACGAATGTACGCATGCGGATGTTGGCGAGGCCTACGGGGGTTACGAGGACGATGGCTGGGACATTAAAGCCAGGGTCGGCAAGGTGTTCTGGGGTGTGGCCGACTCTCGTGTGAACCGAACTTGGGATACTCCAGACCCGCCGATTCGCCTGGCCCTTCCCTGGCCGTTGACTGTAGCATTCGCACACAACCGTCTGGCTGTGGTCGATGACGGACGCGAACGCTCGTCTCACAAACGATTCCATCGAAGTACGAGGTGAACCATGAAAAAGTGGGAAATCAACCCTACGGACTGGCTTAAAGCGTTCAATATCAACCATGCCATCGAGGTCACGGGTGCACAACGGGTCCTCTATCTCTCCGGACAAACCTCGAACGCAGCCGATGGCACTCCGATGCACCCCGATGATCTTGTTGCCCAGTTTCGTTTGGCCTGGTCGAATTTGAAGGACTCGCTTGCCGCTGCCGGGATGGACCCAAGCAACATCGTGCGCTTGAACATGTATACAACGGACGTGGATGGCTTCATGGCGGCCGCGGGTGAACTTGTCCCCATCTTCGCCGGCGACGGGTGCAAGCCGGTGAGCACGCTCCTCGGTGTCACCAGGCTCTTCGAACCTGAGATCATGGTCGAGCTCGAGGCGACAGCCGTCGCCTGAGGGCGTGAGAACCTGACGGATGCGGATCGCGGGGACGCCTCAAGCCATCAACACTTCTATGAAGCCGTCGAGCTGGTTGGCGGTTTGATACCGCGCCCCTTCTCTGCCCCCCTTGGTTCGAATCGGCTGAGCCGCCTGCAAGCGCTCTTCAAGGGCGATTGCGTTGCGGCTCTCCCCTTCCTCACAAGTACAAGTCAATTCTCGCAGATGCCCGGCGCACCGTCGGCCCATCCCAGATTTTGCAGGTCTGATTCGAAAGTGTCATATCGAAAATTTTCCGACCCACTCAAAATCGTGTCCGAAATAATGATACCCACGTCCGCGAGCGCCCGGGCATGACACATGGCATTCAATAATCGCCC
The DNA here is from genome assembly GCA_036336225.1 of Acidobacteriota bacterium. Taxonomy (GTDB): domain Bacteria; phylum Acidobacteriota; class Vicinamibacteria; order Vicinamibacterales; family UBA8438; genus JAJEEA01. The sequence goes on from JAYZGM010000074.1 coordinate 10,554, forward strand.
CTTGTATTTTTCTTCCGCGGTCTCAAATACGCCCTGCTCGTCGGCCAGCACCTGTGCACAATCGCCCCACGCTTCGCCGACGGCCCCACTGCGACCCTGCACCGGCCATGGGTGCGCATTGCGGCATGCCAGTAGTGTCCTGGGGTAAGTTCGTGATAAATCCGTGCCTGCGCGGGCAACAGCGAGCGCAGATCGAGAGACGAGCCATGGTAGTAGTACATGTCCAACCTGACCGCGTGTTCTTGCGTAGCCGCATAACCGACGTTGAGTGTCGCCTCCTGCTCTGGTGATGCGCGTGTTGCGCCATAGCCGTATGGTGCCGTTCGACAGAACAATTTCGACAGGAATGGGTCCATGCGTGCCATATAGTCGA
>JAYZGM010000075.1:0-9173 GCA_036336225.1 Acidobacteriota bacterium
TTCTGGGCCGACCCCCCGAACTGCGCGGTCGGTGAGCCCCGATCGAGCTATTGGGGCGAGAACTCGTTCCCGCTTATTGTGCAGAACCTCCACCGCTACTTCCTCATCTTTGCGGTGGGGTTGATCGTCTTTCTGACGCTGGATGTCTGGAACGCGTTGTGGTTTGAGGATACGGCCACCGGCAGCGTGTCGTTTGGCATCGGGATCGGTACGCTCGTGCTGGCCATCAACGTCATCTTGCTCGCGAGCTACACCTTCGGGTGTCACTCCCTGCGTCACCTGGTGGGCGGGAAGCACGACTGTATTGCGTCGTCGTTGGTACGGCGACCGGCCTATGACTGTGTGAGTTGTCTGAACCGACGCCACATGATGTTCGCCTGGTTCAGCCTCGTGTGGGTCGGCTTTTCCGATGTTTATGTGCGGCTGTGCGCCATGGGCATCCTGACCGATCTTCGGTTGCTGTAAACGCTATGGACTACGAATCCTTCGAACACGATGTGCTGGTCATCGGCGCCGGTGGGGCCGGATTGCGGGCGGCGATCGAGGCCTCGGCCGCCGGCGTGTCGGTCGGACTCGTCTGCAAGTCGTTGCTTGGCAAGGCGCACACGGTCATGGCCGAGGGGGGCATGGCGGCCGCACTTGCCAATGTCGATGATCGTGACGACTGGACCGTGCACTTCGCCGACACGATGCGTGGAGGGCAGTATCTCAACAGCTGGCGCATGGCGGAGCTGCATGCCCAGGAGGCCCCCGACCGGGCGCGCGAGCTCGAGGCGTGGGGAGCGGTCTTTGACCGGACTAAGGACGGTCGCATCCTCCAACGCAACTTCGGCGGACACAAGTATCCGCGTCTGGCCCACGTGGGGGACCGGACCGGGCTGGAGATGATCCGGACGCTACAAGACCACGGGATCCATCAGGGAATTGATGTGCACATGGAGTGCACCGTCATCGAACTGCTTAAGGATGGCGACCGGGTAATTGGCGCGTTTGGCTACGACCGCGAACGCGGGCGTTTTCGGGTGTTCACGGCGCGCGCGGTCGTGCTCGCGAGCGGTGGGATTGGCCGGGCGTTCAAAGTCACGAGCAATAGCTGGGAGTACACCGGCGACGGTCACGCCTTGGCTTACCGCGCGGGTGCTGACCTCATGGACATGGAGTTCGTGCAGTTCCATCCGACCGGCATGGTCTGGCCACCAAGCGTGCGCGGAATCTTGGTCACCGAAGGCGTGCGCGGCGAGGGTGGGGTACTCCGAAACAGCGAAGGAAAGCGCTTCATGTTTGAAGACATTCCTGAGCTGTATCAGAGCTCCACCGCAACCGATGAAGAAGAAGGGTGGCGCTATACGCAGGGGGACAAGAAGGCTCGTCGCCCACCCGAGCTGCTGACCCGCGACCACGTGGCTCGTTGCATCGTGCGCGAGATTAAGGAAGGGCGGGGGAGCCCGCACGGTGGGGTGTTTCTCGACATCGCGTGGATCAAGAAGCGGCTCTCGAACGGCGAAGAGCGCATCAAGAAAAAGCTGCCGAGTATGTATCACCAGTTCAAACAACTGGCCGGTATCGACATTACGCAAGAGCCGATGGAGGTCGGGCCCACCACCCACTACGTCATGGGGGGGATCAGGGTCGACCCAGATAGCCAGATGTCGACCGTGGCCGGGTTGTTCGCGTCGGGCGAATGCGCGGCCGGTCTCCACGGCGCCAACCGTCTGGGCGGCAACTCGTTGTCCGATCTACTCGTGTTTGGTCAGCGTGCCGGGAAGTATGCGGCCGCTCATGCCAAGAAACAGACAGCCACGACGGCCGATGCGGACCAGATCGAAGCGGTGGCGCGTCGAGCCCTTGAGCCGTTCGAACGCGGTAGCCAGGGTGGTTCCGACTCCGAGGGGCCATATCAGGTGCAGTACGACCTGCAGGACATGATGCAAGCGCAGGTCGGGATTGTCCGGCGTGAGGAAGAGATTCAGAAGGCGATCGACCGCTTTGGGGATCTACGCGCCCGTGCCGACAAGGTGGGGGTTCAGGGCAATCGGGAATACAACGCGGGCTGGCACACGGCGCTCGATTTACCGAATCTCCTGATGGTGGCCGAGGCGGTGGCCAAATCGGCAATCGTACGCAAAGAGAGCCGGGGCGCGCATTTCCGCGAAGACTATCTAGAAAAAGACGTGGAGCAGGCCAAGGTGAACACGGTGATTCGCTGCGGCGCCGACGGTGAGATGCAGGTCATCCAGGAGCCGCTATCGCCCATCCGTGATGATTTGCAGCAGATCATTGACGACAACAAGTAGGACGGTCGCACGTTTTGCCACATGTTGGCGTACGTTGGCACATCGGAGACACCTTAGATGAGTAGCGCGACATTCCGGATCTGGCGGGGGAACTCAGAGGGTGGCGAGTTCCAGGATTACACGACCGAGGTGTCCGAGGGGATGGTCGTTCTCGACGCGGTGCACCAGATCCAGGCGGAGCAGGCGAACGATCTGGCGGTGCGGTGGAACTGCAAGGCGGGGAAGTGCGGGTCGTGCTCGGCTGAGGTCAACGGAAGTCCAAAGCTGATGTGTATGACGCGGCTCAACTCGTTGCCGCTCGACCGACCGGTGACGATCGAGCCGATGCAGGCCTTTCCATCCATTCGCGACCTGGTGACCGATGTGTCGTGGAACTACCAGGTCAAGAAAGAGATCAAGCCGTTTGCCCCGCGTGAGCCGGATGCGCCTGACGGCACGTGGCGAGTCAAGCAGTATGACGTGGAACGGGTGCAAGAGTTCCGCAAGTGCATAGAGTGTTTTCTTTGCCAGGACGTGTGCCACGTGCTTCGCGACCATCGGTTACACGAGGAGTTCATCGGTCCGCGGTTTCTTGTCTACGCGGCGGCGCTCGAGATGCATCCACTCGACACCGAGGACCGGCGTACGGAGCTGGCCAACGACCACGGGGTTGGCTACTGCAACATCACGAAGTGCTGCACCAAGGTATGTCCAGAAGAGATCACCATTACGGATAACGCGATTATCCCGCTCAAGGAGCGTGTGGTTGACAAGATGTATGACCCGCTCACTAAGCTGCTGCGGATGTTTCGGTCCTGACGCGTGTCCGACCCTACTCTCTTCCCGCAACGGTTTCCGGGCGAACTGGTCTCGGTGCCGGTTGCGAGTCAGCTTCCGAACAGGTCGCCGATCACGGCGAGCAGCACGCCGACCGGCCACCCAAGTGTTGGGACAGCCTCGGCTCGAAGACGTCCATGCGTCTTGAGAACTTCTGCTCGACGGGGTCGAGCCGTTCGGTCAGTTTCAGGTCGACGGTGACGGTCCGTTCTGTGAGCTTCTGTTCTACAACATGGATTTGTTTAGTGAGCTCCGCTTCAGGGCGTCCATCTGGCCTGTGAGTTTCTCGTCAAGTGAATCGGTCCCGCCGATCTCGCGTTGTCGTAGGCGCGTCATCACAACACAAACAGCGACGTTTACCATCAGCGCAACGACGCCGGCGTGGATGTTCCAGGGTTCGGGGGAGCCGCTGGCAAGCAAGGCTATGTAAACCGTGGTGCCGGTCAACATTCCGGCCAGCGCCGCGCGGGTTGTGAGTTTGCTCCAGCTTGCTCCCAGGATAAAGAGCGGCGCCACCTGCGCCAGAATCTCCATCTTGAGCTCGGTCAGTCCCCACAGGGTGATTCGGGGGTTGAGAGCGATTCCGACCAGTGCGGTCACGAGTACCCAGGACACGAGTTTCCCGGTGCGTGTCAAATGGGCTTCCTCCGCGCCAGCCAGCACCGTCTTACCAAGGACGTCCTTGGCCAGGATGGACGAGAGGCTCAATAGGACCGAGTCGGCAGTCGACATGATGGCGCTCACGATGGCCACAATGACAAGTAAGCTCAGTGCGTAAAGCAGCGGTGAACTCGCACTCCACTCTGTGAGCAGCAGCGGGAGCACTTGGTCCCCCTCGATCGGACCAGTATCTCGGAGTCGTTCAATGGCGAGTACGCCCACCAGAAAGATCGACCCGGTGGTGACCATCGGCATAAAAATCATGATGCTGAACGAGCGACGCAGGGCAGCGGTGTCACGCGCTGCATAGATGCGTTGAATCGCTTGTGGGTAGACGGCGCCCGAAAACCCGATCAGCGCGAGTGTGCTGAACCAGTTTCGGCACACATCCCAGCCCGGCACGGCAACTTTCTCCGGGGCCTCCCTGGCCAGCCACTCCGTCACGGCGGCCATGTGGGTCGGGGTGGGAGACGCCGCGAGAAGGAGGCCCGTCAGGCCAACGATGAGCATCAGCCCCTGCACCAGGTCGGTCCAGGCCACCGCGCGCATGCCACCCACGGTCTCATACACGAGTACGATGAGAGTCAAGAGGACGACTCCAACCCAGTAGGGTACAGTGCCACCGGAGAGCCCGGCGGTGATATGACCCATCGCCATGAGCTGGGCTAGAAGATAGTTGGCAATGGCAGCCACCAGCAGCAGGTTGGCGACCAGCGTGAGCACCGGTGAGCGAAAACGATAGCTCAGCCAGTCGCCTGGCGTGATGAAGTGATGTCGGCGCGCCACCACGTAGAGTTGCGGCGCATAGAGCAGGTAGGCCACGATGATCGCCATCATGAACCCAACGCTCATCACCCAGGAGAAGCCGAGGCGATAGGCTTCGCCCGGATACCCGATCAGACTGTTCCCGCTGTATTGAGTGGCGTAGAGGGTGAGAAGCAGGACTGGGCCCGAGAGCTGACGACCGGCCAGATAGAAGTCCGCGAGTGACTCACTGGCCCGCGAGCGACGAGCCGCGTAGCCGATGGCCAAGATTGCGGTCAGATAGAGTCCCACCGCCACCCCCGCGCCGCTGCCAAGCGAGGTCATTGAGGAATGTCCTCATCGGCGTCATCCGGGAGGGGTGGCCAGAAGTGGTGCACGACAAACCACGTGAACACGGCAACCCCCAGTGTCGAGGCGAGCGAGATGACCACCCAGTGGGGCAACCCGAACCAGATGCGGAGTGGCGCATCGCGCGGCATGTACCACGGGACCGAGCCGGTAAAGAGCGCGACATAGACAGGCCAGATCCATTCCGGGAAGTGGTCGGGGTGTCGGTCCGGCGGTTCGGGCTCGGTCATATCGTCCAGCCTCGTGCAGCGGCTATGTATCATAGGGGCGGTACGCCAAGGAATCGGGGTTTTTCTTCAGGGGCCGGCGAGCCATCCGTCTGTACCGTCTCACGCCGGTCGAGGCTTGAACATGGGAGATGTGCCAAATGAGCTTGTGGACAATGGCGGTTGGAACCGCTTTGACGGTCGGGCTGATGACTGCGTCGGTTGCCGCTCAGTCCACGTCCCTTGATGGGGTGGTCGATTTTCACGTTCACTCCGGACCTGACTCGAGACCGCGCTCGGTGAGCGACCTCGAGGTCGCACGTATCGCCAAGCGCGCCGGGATGCGCGGGATCGTGCTCAAGAATCATTTCACGATGACCGCCGACCGGGCCTGGCTGGCCATGCAGGAGGTGCCGGGTCTCGAAGTCTTCGGAGGGGTTGCGCTCAACCACTCGGTGGGCGGGCTCAATTCGGAGGCGGTCCGTCAGTTGGTGGCGTTCTCGGGCGGTCGCGGGAAGGTGGTGTGGCTGCCGACATTTGATGCCGAATTCTGGATGACGCGCGCTGGCGATCCGGGGGAGTTCGTTCCGGTGATGCGAGACGGCGTGATGGAACCAGAGCTGGCCGAGATTTTCGATCTCATCGCCGAGCACGATCTGGTGCTGGCGACGGGCCACTCATCACCAGCAGAGGTGCTCGCGCTGATTCCCGAGGCGCGAAGCCGTGGCGTCGAGCAGATTCTGGTAACGCACGGGCTCGGGCAATCGCCGACGCCGGCTCAACTCGTTGAGATGGCCGAGCACGACGTCGTGATCGAGTTGGTGTGGCTCGCCGTCATGCAGGGACAGTTTACCTACGCTGACTACGCCAACGCTATTCGCGAGTACGGCGCCGAGCATTTTTTGTTGTCTTCGGACCTCGGGCAGGAAAACAACCCGCTTCATCCAGACGGCCTCAACGCACTCATGAACGGGCTCCGCGCCGAGGGGATCAGTGACGAAGAAATTGGTCAGATGATCCGACGAAATCCAGCCGTATTGCTAGGGTTGGAGTGAGGTCAGGGTGGTGAAGCGCTCACGGTTCGGACGAATCTAACGCGTACCGTTCGGGGCCAAGCCTGTTAAATTGTGATGTCTTATGAGGTGCCGATTGAGGGGACGTTGGACTTGCACACGTTTGCCCCGCGGGACATCTCTTCGGTGGTCGAGGAGTATGTGACGGAAGCCCGTTCGCAGGGGCTGGTTGAGGTCAGGTTTGTGCATGGGCGTGGTATAGGGGTGCAGCGGCGGACGGTGCAGACCGTGTTGAAACGGCATCCGGGGGTGGACGACTTCTGGGATGCGCCTGAATCACACTTGGGCGCGACCATCGCTAGGCTCGTGTCAGCGAAATGAGTTTCCTGGGACGTCAGCTGACCGGCCGGTATCACCTGGACGACGGGGATATGCGCCGCCGGGCCCGCCAGATTCGTGACGACCTGCTCCATCGTCGCAGTGTGCGGCACTTTTCCGCCCGTGCCGTGCCCCGCGCGGTCATCGACGACTGTCTCCGGGTGGCGGTCTCGGCGCCGAGCGGGGCCAACCGTCAGCCATGGCACTTTGTGGTGGTGACCGACCTGGACACCAAGAAGCGGATTCGTGACGGCGCTGAAGAGGAAGAACGAACGTTTTACCACGAGCGGGCGCCGGCCGACTGGCTCGAGGCACTTGCAGCGCTCGGCACCAACGAGGATAAACCGTTTCTCGAGACCGCCCCGTATTTGGTGGTGGTCTTTGCCCAGCTCTACGACACGGATGCGGCCGGACGCAAGGTCAAGCACTACTACGTGCACGAATCGGTGGGAATTGCCGTGGGCATGCTGATCAGCGCGCTACACCAGGCAGGGCTAGCCACCCTCACCCACACTCCGTGTCCCATGCGATTCCTGAACGAGATTCTTGACCGGCCGACAAACGAGCGGCCGTATTTGATTCTGGTCGTCGGACATCCAGAGCCGGAGGCTCGGGTGCCGGAACTCACGAAGAAGGCGTTTGACAGGCTGGTCTCCTACCGGTAGCCGTTACGGCGTTTGTTCGGGAGGAACAGACAACTCTTCGGTCGGGGCGACCGTGACGTTCGTCCTGCGAGGACTGAACCAAACGGAGGCACTGGTCCGGAACCCGACGGCACTCGAGCTGCCCTCGGCACGTCGGCGCCTCCGTAACGCACACCGTGTGCCGCACGAAGGGCATAAGGCCCCGAACGATGAGTCCAGAGCCCCCATTGTCGATTACTCTGTCTACGCGGTGAGACTTGCTGGAACCGCTCTCGTGGCGGGCTTGGTCGTTGTCAGTGTTCCCCCGGCAGCGGGACAGGTCACTGCGTTGCCCACCCTTCGGATCGATGCGCCCGCATCGCTCGACGGGGTTGCGCGCCGGCTCGAACGGTTTCCGCTGACCGGCTTGTCACCCGCGATGCGGCTGGCGGGGTTGACGTATCCGGGGCCGCCGATAGACGTTTTGCTCATCGCCGAGCGGTCGGACTTGGCGCGCACCACCCCGAAGTGGGTTTCTGGTTTCGCCGACGCGAGCCGGCACCTGGTGGTGCTTTTTCCGGAGCGGGCGCGAGGGTATCCGGCTAGCTCACTCGAGAATGTGTTGCAGCACGAGGTTGCGCATGTGCTGTTCTCGCGGGCGGCAGGCGGGCGGCCAGTGCCGCGTTGGTTCAACGAAGGCCTGGCACTGGCGGCCGAGCGGCCCGTCGGTCTGGCGGAGCGGTCGCGGCTTGCCTGGGCCCAGGTCAGACACGGGCGACTCTCGCTCGCTGAGCTCGAACAGTTCTTCACCGAGGGGCAAGCCGCCAGCCGACGGGCCTATGCCGTTTCCAGCGCGCTTGTGCGCGACGTTCTCGATCGACATGGCGCAGACAGTGCCGGTCAGCTGCTGGCCGGGCTAGCCCAAGACCAATCGTTCGATGTCGCCTACCTCACGGTGACGGGAGAGACCCTCCCTTATGCGGTCAACCGGTTCTGGCGACAACGCCCGGTCTGGACATGGTGGGTCGCGTTTCTCAGCGGCCCCACGTTCCTGTGGGCCATCATTACTACGCTGGCTCTGTTCGCCATCTACACGCACCGCCAACGCCGAGCAGCCCAACGACGGCAGTGGGAAGAAGAAGAACGCGCCGCCGCGGAGGCCCTTCTCCGCCAACGCCTCCTCGACTCGGAGTCGACGGCTCCACGTAGTTCGTACGAAGTGCATTAGGGCCCCGAACGAACGTGTCAGGCCCCACACGAAGAGCGCACCCCCCCGCGTTACACGGAGTTTTTCTCGTAACGCGCAGTGACCCTCGTCGTAATTCCACCACGCACCGAGAAGTCGCCCACCACGTCCATACGGCGCGGGGAGCACGCGGCCACGAGGTCGTCAAGTATTTGGTTGGTCAGCTTCTCGTAGAAGACGCCTTGGTCACGGAAGCGGATGAGGTAGTACTTCAGCGACTTGAGCTCGATGCACTGCTCGTCCGGCACATAGGATATTCGGATCTCACCGAAGTCTGGGAGCCCGGTCTTGGGGCAGAGTGAGGTGAACTCCGGGCATCGGATCACAATGTCGTAGTCGCGCGATGGCTCGGGATTAGGAAACGTCTCAATCGGCTCCGCCGGCATGCAAGGATTCTATCCTGTCCGGTCATGGCGGGGGCCGCCCCGTAAGGTTGGTGGTGACATTCGGCCTAAGCGATTGACAGTACAAAACTTCGCGGGCTAGCATACGTTTGATTGAATCTGAGTTCGGGAGCTAGCGCATGGCGGTCAGGAACGGTCTCCAGGCGCGCGTGAGTGTGGGGGGAGGGGGACGCCCAATGACAGACGTCCGAAGGATGGGCAAGACTGAGCTGTTCGCCTACTTCAGTGAGAAGTTTGGCATGAAGCGCGCCGAAGCGAAGGATCTGTTCGAGGCGCTCCAGCAGCTGTCTGAGGATGAGCTTAAGCGGTCAGGCGAGTTTGTATTGCCCGGTATCGTCAAGCTTGTGAGGCAGGAGCGTCAGGCCCGTATGGGACGCAACCCCGCCACCGGCGAGCAGATCCAGATTCCCGCCAAGACGG
>JAYZGM010000076.1:0-5882 GCA_036336225.1 Acidobacteriota bacterium
TCGCGGGTTCAATGACGATGTTCCCTATGACCAGCTGATCCGGGAGCATCTGGCCGGCGATCTACTGCCCGAACCGCGCTACAACGCCGAGGCCCGGATTAATGAGTCGATGATTGGCGCGGCCAACCTGCGGCTCGTGGAGTACGGGTACCAGCCGGTTGAACCCTGGGAGGACCGGGTCCGGTGGATCGACAACCAGGTGGACGTGGCCTCGAAGGCGTTTCTCGGACTGACGGTCTCCTGTGCCCGCTGTCACGACCACAAATTCGATGCGATCAGTCAGCGGGACTATTATGCGCTGCACGGCACGTTCTACGGGGCGCGTCCGACGATGCGAGCGATTGACGACAATAGCTACCTCGAGACGAACAAGGACGCGCTCGCGCAGGCCAAGGCGGAGATTCGTCGCACCTTATCGAGAACGTGGAGCGAGGCGGTGGGGGCGGTGGAGGCATCGCTGCTCGACGTGCTCCGGCCGGAGTCGCGGGAGGCCGCGCGTACTGTCGGATTCGATCAGGGCGAAAGTGGGCAAGTCGCTGATCCGGACAGCGGGAGTGTGCTGGCGAGCTGGAGCGTCCTGGCCGGGATCGACCCTGCTGGGTTTTCTGATGCCTGGCGTGAGCGGCGGGCATATTGGGAGACCGAGATCCAGGACCGCGAGCGCTTCGAGGCGGAGCACTTCACGGTACTGTGGGACTTGAGCGGTCCCGACTACCGCGAGACCATCGGTCATGGGACGGGACGCACCTCCGAGCCGTCGGCTCCCGGGGAGTTTGCGATTGCGCCGACCGGCGATGCCGTGCTGAGCGGTATCTATCCGGGCGGAGCCTATACCCATTTGCTCTCCAGCAAGCATGCGGGCGTCATTCAATCGCCGCGGTTCGAGATCGAGAGCGACTACATCAGTTTCCGTCTACTCGGCCGTGACCTGAGTTTTGCCCAGTTGATTGTGGAGAACCACGCGTTCCCCCGCGGTGGCGTCTATCAGAAACGCGTCAGCCCGAAACAGGACGAGATGGCGTGGGCGCACTGGGACGTGAAGTACTGGAAGGGATTCACGGCCTACGTCGAGTTCGCCACGCAGGATGACGTCACACACTTTCGGCTCGACCCGGAGGATCGCGGGCTCGACTATGCGCCCGTACGCCGGGGAGATGGACGCTCCTCCATCGGTGCCAATCGCATCGTGGCGCATGACGTGGAAGCGTTTCCGGGGGAAACGGTCGTACCCCTAGCCTCGCTGCTGGGTGACGTGGTCCCGACTTCGCACCAAGCGCTCGCAGCGTTGATCGTGGAACGGCTGCGGGAGGCGATTACCGCCTTCGGTGCTGATCGTATGACCGAGCAGCAGGCGGTCTTCCTGGACGAGTTCGTGCGCGCGGGGTGGTTGCCGCGCGCCCTCGATCAGTTGGTGGACGTGCAGCCGCTCGTTGCCGAGTACCGAACGCTGGAGGGGGCGGTGCCCGTGGCCCGCCGTGTACCGGGCGTGATCGAGGAGCGGGCGCCCGATCAGCACCTCCTCGTCAGAGGGAACCACGCGAACCTGGGTGAGGTCGTACCGCGGGCATTCTTGACGGCGATCGACGGGGAAGCCTATCGCGACCCGGGGTTGGTGCGTCTGCAGTTGGCTGACGCGATCACCGCGAGAGACAACCCGCTCACAGCGCGCGTGGCAGTGAACCGTGTGTGGCGCCATCTCTTCGGATACGGCGTCGTCCTCACGGTTGATAACTTCGGGAGGCTTGGTGAGCGACCATCCCATCCTGCACTTTTGGACTATCTCGCCCAGGAATTCGCCGACGACGGGTATTCCATCAAACGGCTGATCCGACGGCTCGTTCTGAGTCGTGTCTATCGGTTGAGCAGCGAGCCGGCGCCGGCCGCGACGGAGCGCGACCCCTCGAATCGGTTGCTGCAACATGCGAACGTGCGCCGACTGGATGCCGAGGCCATTCGGGACTCCATATTGTCCATTTCTGGACGGCTCGATCCCACCATGTACGGACCCTCCGTGCCCGTACGTTTTGCCCCGCGCCTGGGCGTCGGGGGAAATGATCCGGATAACGGCCCACTGGACGGCGAGGGCCGGCGCAGCATCTACCAGGAAATTCGGCGTAACGCGCACAACCCGTTTCTCGAGGTCTTCGACCAGCCGAAACCTGCGACGACACGCGGGCAGCGCGACTCGACCAACGTCCCGGCGCAATCTCTGGCGTTGCTCAACAGCCCCTACGTGATCGGGCAGGCCAGAGAGTGGGGGCGGCGCCTGGCGGAGGGCGCGCCGACGACGGTGGAAGCGCGCGTTGATCATATGTTCGTCAAGGCATTGGGGCGGGCGGCCAGTGCGCGGGAGCGTGGTCGCGTCATGGAGCACCTGTCTGCGTCGGCGGTGACGCGAGGGGTCAGCAGGGAACTCCTGCTCTACGATGCCGATGCGTGGCAGGACGTTGCGCACAGCCTGTTCAATGTGAAGGAATTTATCTTCATCCGGTAGAGGTGCACATGGCGTACAGCAAGGGCAAACATCCCGCGTGGCGTCCCTATATGACCCGGCGTGACATGTTGCGCCAGACGTCGACCGGATTCGGATGGCTTGCCTTGTCCGCCTTGCTGGCGGAACCTGCGTCTGCGGGCCAGGCCCCGGCAGACAATGAGGGGCCACTGGCGGTCAAGGCGCCGCACTTTCCGCCCAAGGTCAAGAACGTTATTTTTTGCTTCATGTCCGGCGGGGTGTCACACATCGACAGTTTTGACCCGAAGCCTCGACTGGCCAAGGAAGCCGGGCAACCGATGCCATTTGCCACCGAACGGACCATGCAGAATCAGGTCGGCAACATTCTGCCGAGTCAGTGGGAGTTCTCCCACTACGGAGAAAGTGGCATTCCGGTGAGTGCGCTGTTTCCGCACGTGGGCAGTATCGCGGACGAGTTGACCGTCATCCGCTCCATGACCGCACCCTTCATGGAGCATGCGCAGGCGAACTTTTACTTCCACAGCGGGATGCCCTTCAACGGGTTTCCCAGCATGGGGTCGTGGGTGACCTACGGTCTTGGCACCGAGAACCAGAACCTTCCCGGGTTCGTCGTGCTGGGCTCCGGGGGCATGCCGGTGGGCGGCGTGAATGTCTTCGGCAATGGCTTCTTACCGGCTATCCACCAGGGGTCGGTGCTCTATCCCGCGCAAGCGCAGCCCTTACACAACGTGTCGCCAAGTGAGCCGGATGACGTCCAGCGGGCACGATTGTCGCTGATCGGGGATCTGGACGGAGACTTCCTGGATCGGACGGCCAACGAGGCTCAGGTCGAAGCGGCCATCGATAACTATGAGGTGGCGTACCGCATGCAGTCCGCGGTACCGGAACTGACCGATCTGACAGGAGAGACCGAGGCGACCAGGAGGCTCTATGGTCTCGACTCGCCCATTGCGGCGAAGGCCGCCTACGCGCGGCAATGTCTGGTCGCGCGCCGCCTGGTCGAGCGCGGTGTGCGCTTCGTGGAGCTCACGATGGTGGGCACGCCCACCCTCGGATTACTGGCGAACCCGTGGGACCAGCATCGTAAACTGGTCGAAGGACATACCACCAACGCGATGACGGTGGACCAGCCAGTGGCAGCGCTTGTAAAGGATCTCAAGGCCCGCGGCCTGCTCGACGAGACCCTGGTGATCTTCTCCGGCGAGTTCGGCCGGACACCGTTCTCGCAGTCAACGGTGGGCCGGGACCACAACCCGTACGGCTTCAGTCTGTGGCTGGCGGGCGGGGGACTCAAGAAGGGATTCATCTACGGGCAAACCGATGAGTACGGCTATCGCGTCGTCGAGCATGCGCACACGGTGCGGGACCTCCATGCCACGGTGCTGAAGCTCCTCGGTCTCGACCATACCGACCTCACCTACCGATTCGGCGGACGGGACTTCCGGTTGACGGACGTCGACGGGTTCCCCATTGAGGGCATCCTGGCGTGAGAGGTGTCCTGACGACCGCCTGACGCATGTTCACGCCCATCACCTGTTGAGACTGACCGCGCGCCTGGCGAGAGCCGCGACGCGCCATTTTCGAGCGATCGCCACATGTCCACGTCCAAACCCGTGATCCTCTCCGGCATTCAACCGTCGGGGCAACTCTGCATTGCCAACTATCTGGGCGCGATCAAGAACTGGGTCGACCTGCAGGAGGAATACGACTGCATCTTCCTGGTGGTGGACCTGCACGCCCTCACCGTGCGGCAGGTGCCCGCGGAGTTGCGCAAACGCTGCCTGTCCTTTGTGGCGCAATATCTGGCGTGCGGACTTGATCCGGCGAAGGTGACCATCGCCATTCAGTCTCATATTCCGCAGCACGCTGAACTCGCGTGGGTCTTGAACACGGTGGCCTACCTCGGCGAGTTGAACCGGATGACGCAGTTCAAGGAAAAGTCGCGCAACGCGGAGAATATCAACATTGGCCTCTTTGATTATCCCGTGTTGATGGCGGCGGACATCCTGCTCTACCAGACGCATTCGGTGCCGGTCGGGGCGGACCAGAAGCAGCATCTGGAACTGACGCGGGACCTGGCCCAACGATTCAACCAGCGGTATTCAGACACGTTCACCGTTCCGGAGCCCTACATTCCCAAGATTGGGGCGCGGGTGATGAGCCTGCAGGACCCGACGAAGAAGATGTCCAAGAGCGACGCGAACGCGGAGAACTTTGTCGCCTTGCTCGATCCACCGGACGTGATCCGGAAAAAGATCAAACGTGCCGTCACGGATTCCGGACGCGAGATCCGGTACGACGAATCGCAGCCCGGGTTGGCCAATCTGATGAACATGTACTCCGCGCTGACCGGTCAAACGATGCCCGAGGTCGAGGCGGCGTTTGAGGGCAAGCTCTACGGCGAGCTGAAGCGTGAACTGGGGGACCTGATGGTTGCGGAGCTTGATCCCATCCGGGCGAAGTACGACGAGATTATGGGCGACAAGGAGTACCTGGGCGAACTGCTGGCGCATGGCGCCGAGCAGTGCCGGCGTCGGGCCTACAAGACACTCGCCAAGGTGTACCGGAAGGTCGGGTTCGTGGCTCCGGCCCGGACGGGCCGTTAAGCGAGGCCTCCAGAGAGCACCCAGGCGTATGGCGATCGGTCAGGCGTGCATTATGGCGGTGCTCGAGGCGGAGGTGTCATGTCCGGCTGGGTGAGCTCTTCCAGGCCGGTGGATCCGGGCCCCTACCCGAGATGACAACGCGCATCAGCGAGAGATGGGCCCGGATACAGAATGCACACCGTTGACGCGCAGCCGAGCGTCGCCGGCCAGTTATTTGACGGATCGTCGGAACTCAAGCGCCTCCTGCATGACCGCGGCGGTCTGCGCGATCGGGTGAATGGCACGGACCGAGAATCTCAACCACGGAGTCCACGGAGCCGTGACCCGGGCGAGGTCGTCGGGATTGTCCGTCTCGGCGATGGCGAAGCCTCCGTTGCTGTCGCCAAAGCCGGACCAGTCTGAAAGCTCGATTGGTGGCGTCCACGCCGCGAACGTGGCCAGAGCCTTCGCCTGCTCCTCGTCCGAGGTTGATTCGGTCCATTCCCACTGAATGAGAAATCGCATGGTGTCTCCTTCTTCCGGTACGTGCGCCGAGGCCAGTCCGATGTCGGTAGCCCGGACGCGGTGTGCTGAATTGCTGCTGTAGCGGAAAGGCTAACGCTGAATGGCTTCGACAACAAGCGCCGGGTGCACGACGCTGTCAGAGTTGTCGATGGCCAGGCGCTGAACTCGACGCGTTGCGCCGACCGGAAACTCGCGATAGGCTGAGCCTTCACACCAGCGATAGCGTGGTCCCTGAGGATCACGACGTTTTCGAGCAGGAGCACTTCATGGATCCAGTATTCCGTGTACTACCCGCCGTT
>JAYZGM010000077.1:0-9045 GCA_036336225.1 Acidobacteriota bacterium
ACGTCCGGCCAGAGCCCTCCCGCGTCGTCCGTCCCGATTCCCCCGCGATGTTCCGCGCGCCGCCGGTATTTGGGCCGAGGGGGGGGGGCGCCTGGCCGTTGCATCCTTGTGGTTGGTAGCCGGTGGTCGGTCACGCTGGGAGCGGCTCCACTGAAACTCCTCGTAGGTTCCCGGGTAACGGACGGCGGCCCTGTGACCCACCTCGATGATTGTTGTTGCCAACCGCTCTACGAAGTAGCGGTCATGCGAGACAAAGATGAGCGTGCCCTCGAAGTCGGTCAACGCGTCGAGCAGCACATCGGTGGAGTCGATATCGAGATGGTTTGTTGGCTCGTCCAAGAGGAGCGTGTTGGCTGGACAGAGCAGCATTCGGGCCACCGCCAGCCTGGTTCGTTCGCCTCCCGAGAGCACCGTCACTGGCTTGTGCACGTCGTCACCTGAGAACAGGAATCCCCCGAGAATGTTGCGAATAGCGGGAAGCATCTCGGTCGACGAAGCGGCCCCGAGTGTGTCGTAGACCGTCAGGCCGGGGTCAAGCCGTGTCGCCTCATCCTGGGCAAAGTACTGCATGACCAGTTGGTGGCCTTCCACGCGTGCCCCGGCGTCCGGCGGTTCCGCGCCAGCCAGCATTCGCATGAGGGTTGATTTGCCCGAACCGTTTGGACCGACGAGGGCGATCCGGTCACCCCGTACCACATGCACGTCGACCTGGTCGAGCACTACCGTCGAGCCATATGCCTTGCGGACCCCCTGCAGCTCGAGCGCGACCCGTCCGCTCTTCCGACACGATGGGAATGAGAAGTGCACCCGTTTGCGTTCGGGCGGTACGTCGATGGGGGTCATCTTCTCGAGCATCTTGACCCGGCTTTGGACCTGCGCCGCCTTGGTGGCCTTGTATCGGAACCGTTCGATGAACTGGGTGATGCGGGCGATTTCTTCGTCTTGGCGTTTCTTCTGCTCTCGTAACACCGCGAGGCGAGCGTCGCGCTCCACCAAGAATTCCGAGTACGTACCGACATACGTGGTCAGCGTGCGACGCCCCACCTCGACGATGCGCGTCACCACGCGGTCCAGAAAGTAGCGGTCGTGTGACACCAGCACCAACGCATGTGGATAGTCGGCGAGGTAGTCCTCGAGCCAGTTGCGTGCTTCGAGGTCGAGGTGGTTGGTCGGCTCGTCGAGGAGGAGCACGTGTGGACGACGCAGAATGAGCTTGGCGAGTGCGATTCGCATCTGCCAACCACCGGAAAACGTGCCGGTCGGTTTGTCGAAATCGTCCCGCGAAAAACCGAGTCCCCCGAGGACACCGGCGACCTTCAGGTCAATCGTGTAGCCGTCTTGGTCACGAAACTGGTGCTGGAGCTCGCTATATTGTTCCAGAATTGATTCATGTTGGTCGGGTGAGAGCGATGCGTCTGCGAGCTGGTGCTCGAGCGTCTCCATCGTGTGTTGGATGTCGAGCAACGGTTGGAACGCCGTTGTCGCCTCCTCGAGAAGGGAGTGCCCTTCGTGGCTCAAACCATCTTGGGGAAGATAGCCAATGGTCAGACCGTTCCGCTTGGCCAATGTGCCATGGTCTGGCTCGTCCAGCCCGGCCAGGATACGCAGAAGCGTGGTTTTCCCGGCTCCGTTTGGCCCGCACAGCCCGATTCGGTCGCCGACGCTGATCTGCCAGGTGACGTCGTCGAATAGGATGCGGTCGCCAAACCCTTTGGTCAGCGACGCGAGCTGCAGCATAAGGACCCGCTCAGGAATAAGTTGATCATTGTGGGTGTCGAGGCGCCTGGCCAGCAAGGTGCGAGGAGATTCCCCAGCGTCCGCGCCGAGGGCGCGCACACCGGCAGTATGTAAGCGACGAACAACACCGCGGGGCAGGATGCATCGGAGTCCAGAATGATCAAGGGATTTTGATCGGGTTCTATGACCGGAGAGGGAGTGCCGTTAGGCTCTCAATCGCCTAGGACCCGTGCGGCGACCGACAGGACCTTGGGAATCTTGAAAGGTTTTGTGAGATACCCGGACACGCCGAGGTTGGCCGCTTCGACGGAGCTGGCTTCGCTGGAGAATCCCGTGATGATGATGACCGGTAGCGTGGCGTTGAGACGTCTAGCCTCCTGAATCACGGTGAGTCCATTCATACCCGGCATTTTGAGATCGGTGATCAGCAGGTCGTATCCGAACATCCGGATGCGCTCGAGGGCAACCCGGCCGTCGGGTGCGACATCAACATCGTATTCCGCCAGGGCGAATGTTTTCGATAACAGATCGCGGATGTCGGCCTCGTCGTCAACTACCAGCACTCGCCGGGGTCCTCGGGACTGTCGATGCCACGGGCGGCGCCCCATGCGACCGCTCACGCTCAAGCCACGCATCGATATCGCTCTCACGAAATCGCCACTGGCGACCGACCCTTACCGCTGGGATCTTGCCCGCCTTGATGAGTCGATACACGGTTCTGAGGTTGACCTGAAGGTATTCCAGGACCTCGTCCGTTGTCAGAAACGTTTCGCCGATCATGACTGGTCCGGCGGGGGGGTCCCCCCCAAAGACATCGTAGGGTGACGCTGAGATCATACCTCACGGTGAGTGGGCCGCGACACATCAGCTGTCCACCCGACCTTTTCCGTTCGCCAGGCGTCTAATTCTTTACAGATTGACTTGCGTTCAACCGTTACGTTTGACCGAAGACGATGAGTACTGCGCAGACCGCCATCATTGGCATGCAGAGAACTGACGAAGAGCTGGTTGCACTGGCGATAACCGGAGACCCAGACAGCTTCAACCAGCTCATCGTTCGCTGGGAGCGTCCGATATTCGCCCTGGCCTTTCGGGTCATTGGCCGAGAGGAAGACGCCCGGGATGTCTGTCAGGAGACATTTTTCCGGGCGTTTCGTGGCATCAAGGGGTTCAAGGGGCAGGCGAAATTCTCGTCCTGGCTCTATCGTATCGCCTTGAATTTGTGTCGCGACTGGATACGCCGAGAGCGTCGCTCGGCGGTGCTGACCCCCCTTGAGAGTGAGACCGACACGCCGCCGGCGAGCGAAGGCGCATCAGCGGTCGAGACTGCGGAAGACCGGACGGTGCGTCGGGATCTCGGACGCGTCATCACCGAAGCAATGTCGGCGTTGTCGGAGGACCAACGCACGACGATCGTGTTGAAGGAATACCATGGTCTGACGTTTCAGGAGATTGCCGACCTGCAGGCGTGTCCGCTCAGCACCGTCAAGACGCGGCTCTATCAAGGACTCACTGTCCTGCGACGTCAGTTGGAGAACAGCGGGATACATAGTGGTGCGTTGCTCTCCGGCAACCCGGCGACCAAGCGAGGCGCCACGAGAACGACATGATTCAGACGAACGATTGTGTCGACCAGGCCATCTTGGTCGACTATCTGTATGAGGAAGCGGACCGCGAAACCCGTCTACGAGTCGACGCCCACCTTCGCGTGTGCGAGCATTGCGCCAACGACCTCCACACGTTGCAAGGGCTTCGCGGGACCTTGCACGCATGGGCTCCCCCAAAACCGGCACTTGGTTTCCGAGTGGTGTCCGAGACAGAGGTTCCGCGTACACCGGGTCTCGTTGCTGGTAGCACGAGCTGGCGTCCTGTCTGGGGCTTGGCCGTGGCGGCGGTTCTAGTGGTGGCGGTGGCGACAGCCATCGTGCGTCCGGAGATCGAGGTCGGTTGGGGCGGACTCGTCGTCCGAGTTCCGGGCTGGGCCCCCGACGCGACGGAGCCCCCGCGCGAGCGCGCCGTGTCCGCGTCGCCGATTGAGCGTGTGGGGACGGGCAATCGGGAAACCCCCGTGTCATCGCCGTCAGGGGTGGGCACTGCACCTGGGACCGACGTGCGGTTCGGGGCAACATGGTCTGCGAGCGAGGAGGCGTGGCTCCAAACCGTACGCGAGTTGATTCGCGAAAGCGAGCAGCGTCAGACCAGTCTGTTGTTCGACCGTGTCCAGGCAGTCGAGCAACGGGTCGCCGAGCAGCGTCAGACGGATCTGAGCGAAATGGAACGTACCTTCCGTGAGGTCGATGCTGAGGATGCGGAGTTCGCCAAGAGACAGCTGCTTGAATACATGCGTCGTATCTCGGACCAGCGCTAGGGCCTCCATGCGTTCAACGAAGACACGGTTCTGAGCTACAATTTACCCATGATTGCCAGGCGCTCGAGCGCCCGCAAACGAGGCGTGCTTGTTGGGGGTCTGCTGTTCCTGGTGACGGCGGTGGCGTGTAGTCCCTCACTAGACGTGCAAGCCGCACTTGCGCTCACCCAGGTGTCTAGCGGGTGGTTTGACGCCGGTCTCGATAATCTCGGTCGCAACAAGCTTGTGCCCACGGTGTCGTTTCGTGTCGAGAATCTGACGGCTGCCACCGTTCGTTACCTTCAGTTGAACGCCGTGTTTCGGCGTCAGAGTGAGGAAGAGGAGTGGGGGAACGCCTTTGTGCGGGTCGTCGGTACGGAGGGGCTTGACGCGGGTCACTCGACTGAGGTGCTGAGACTCGAGTCAGGCCGAGGCTACACTGGTGAGCAGTCCCGAGCGGAAATGCTGGCGCACCGTGACTTTGTCGATGTTGTGATGGACCTCTTCGTCAAGCATCGTGGAAATCAGTGGGTGTTTCTCGACTCCGTCGATGTCGAACGTCGCCTTCTCACGCAATAAGCGCTCGCGCTAGACGACAGACACGGATAAGCATGCCCCAGTCGTTTGTGCGCGGGTGCTAAGGGCAGAGCTTGTCTGCGCAGCCCGCCGCGTCCTCTCTACCCGATACCCAGTCAGGTCTCGCGCGTCACCTCGGTCCCTGGGACGGGGCTGCTGTCGTCGTGTCGAACGTCATCGGTAGTGGCATCTTTCTCTTACCGGTCGTTATTGCGCAGCTGATCCCACACCCATGGTGGATGCTCGGGGCATGGGTCGCCGGGGGGGCGCTCGCGTTCGCCGGAGCGATGGCCTATGCCGAGCTGGCGGCCTTGCGACCTCGAGCCGGTGGCGAATACGTCTACCTCCGAGAGGCGTTTGGTCCCATGCTCGCGTTTCTCACTGGGTGGACGTCGTTTGTGGCCGGATTCAGTGGCGCCATTGCCGTGGGTGGGGTCGGTATCGCGACGTATCTCGGACGGGTTCTCCCGGTTGCGGCGGATACAACTCCTCTGGTCGCCCTGCCGCTCGGTCTCGTGACGCTGAGTCTGTCGCCCCAGGCAATTGTCGCGCTGGCGGCCATCGCCCTGTTAACGGCGGTTCATGTGTGTGGGTTGGGGCCCGGACGCATCCTGCAGGATTTTCTGGCGGCGGCCAAGATTGTTCTTCTGGTCATATTTGTCGTGGTGGGGTTCACCTGGGGACAGGGTTCGTTCACGCACTTCTCCGAGACGGCAGGTCCGGTTGAGGGGTCACGCTGGTTGCTCGCGTTACTCCCGGTGATGTTTGCCTACTCCGGGTGGAACGCCGCGGCGTATCTGGCCGAGGAGATCCGTGAGCCGGGTCGTAACGTCCCACTGGCTCTCGGGCTCGGAACCGTCGTGGTGGTCGCGATCTACGTGTTGCTCAATCTCCTCTATGTCTATGCCCTGCCGGTCACCGATTTCGTGGTTGGTGGGCACATGGCCGACGGAGTGGCGGCCCGGTTGTTTGGCCCCGCCGTGGCCGCAGTGGTGGCAGTCGCCCTTGCTGTTTTGATTGCGGCCAGCGTCAGTGCAATGGTGTTCGCCGGTCCCCGTGTCTACTACGCGATGGCCCGTGACCACCAGTTCTTCCCGATTGCCGGTCGGGTGCATCCTCGATTCCGTACCCCGGCGATCGCGATCGTGGCCCAAAGCGTGTGGGCGGGAGTGCTCGTGCTGACCGGGACCTTTCAGCAGCTTGTCACCTATACCTCGTTCGCTGTGGTGTTGTTCTCGGGCGTGGCGGTCGGGGCGTTGTTTGTGCTCCGAAGACGCGACCCGACCGCGCCACGGCCATTCAAGGCTTGGGGCTACCCGTGGGCACCGGGGGGCTTTGTGCTTATCAGCGCCGCCCTCGTCGTCAACGCATTTTGGCTGGATTCCGCGTCCGCGATAGCGGGGCTCGGCGTTATCGGCGTCGGGGTGCCCATGTACTATGCGACCCGGGTCGTGGCCAGGCGAGCCCCTGGGATCGAATAGGTGAACGGTATGACGAAGACAATGCGAAGCACGACCATCTTGGCGGTTCGACATCAAGGTCAGTTGGTCATGGGTGGCGACGGGCAGGTGACATTCGGGGATACTGTCGTCAAACAGCGTGCGCGAAAGATTCGACGGCTCTACAATGAGCAGATTCTCGCCGGTTTTGCCGGCTCGGCGGCTGACTCGTTTGCGCTGTTCTCGCGGTTTGAATCCAAGCTCGAGCAGTATCGAGGGAATCTTGAACGATCGGCGGTCGAGTTGGCGAAGGATTGGCGAACGGATCGGCTGCTACGACGACTCGAAGCCATGCTCATTGTGCTGGATGCCGAGTCGATGTTCCTCCTCTCCGGGAATGGGGATCTCATCGAGCCGGACGATGGGATTGTTGCGATCGGGTCGGGCGGGGCCTATGCGCTGGCCGCGGCCAAGGCTCTTGCTCAGCATGCGCAGTTCGGAGCAAGAGAGATTGTCGAGCACGCGATGGCGATCGCCGCGTCAATTTGCATTTATACGAACGCCGATGTCACGATCGAGGAACTCACGGGCTGACTCGTCCACCCTCCGTGTAATGCGCCAGTCGTCCACACAACCGCATGCCTATTTATCTACCGGAGTCGATGACTTCGCCCTCCCTATCTGACCCGAGACAAGACGCGGAGCCGTCGCTCGACACCCTCACCCCACGGCAAATCGTGGCCGAGCTCGATAAGTACGTCATCTCTCAAGCGCAGGCCAAGCGTGCGGTGGCGGTGGCGCTCCGAAATCGGATGCGTCGACAGAAGCTCTCACCCGAGCTCGCCGAAGAGGTAGCGCCAAAGAACATTTTGATGATCGGGCCGACTGGAGTCGGGAAGACCGAGATTGCCAGGCGTTTGGCGAGGCTTGCGCAGTCGCCGTTCATCAAGGTCGAGGCGTCCAAGTTCACTGAAGTTGGGTATGTTGGTCGTGACGTCGAGGCGATGGTGCGTGACCTGGTCGAGCTTGCGGTCGATATGGTGCGGGAGGAGCGGGTGGATGAAGTACGGGTGAAGGCTCGCTACAACGCGGAGGAACGGCTTCTCGACCTCCTGTTGCCTCCGTTGCCGACGTCGGTCCAGGAGAATGACCCCGGTCCGGCTCAGGAGCAGCATCAACGGCCGCGAGAACGGCTCCGCGCGCAACTCGCCGAGGGACAGCTCAGCGACCGTGAGGTCGATGTTGACGTTCAGCAAAAGAACTTCCCGTCCTTCGAGGTGATTACCGGGTCCTCGGTCGAAGAGATCGACATCAACGTCAAGGACATGCTGCCCAGCTTGTTTCAGGGGCGCTCTCGAAAACGGCGTGCGAAAGTGCCGGAGGCGCTCGAACATCTGGTGCACGAAGAAGAACAGAAGCTGGTGGACACTGACAGCGTTCGGGCGGCCGCCGTCCATCGGGTCGAACAGGCCGGCATTATTTTCATCGACGAGATCGACAAGGTCACAGGTCGTGAAGGGGGCCAAGGACCCGACGTCAGTCGTGAAGGCGTGCAGCGCGACATCCTCCCGATTGTTGAGGGGACGACGGTTAACACAAAACACGGTATGGTCAAGACGGATCACATTCTGTTCATCGCGGCCGGGGCGTTTCATGTTGCCAAACCGGCCGATCTCATCCCGGAGCTTCAGGGCCGCTTTCCGATCCGGGTTGAGCTCGACGCGCTTGAGACCGCAGACTTTGTCCGGATTCTGACGGAGCCGCGTGGCTCGCTCGTCAAGCAATACACAGCGTTACTGGAGACCGAAGGGGTGACCATCAGTTTCGAGCCTGACGCCGTGGACCGCGTCGCGGAGTTTGCGACCCAGGTCAATGACCGCTCGGAGAACATCGGGGCTCGTCGTCTCCACACCATCATGGAAAAACTCCTCGACGACATCTCATTCAATGCGCCGGACTTGGATGAGAAGGCCATCGTCATCGACGCCGCATACGTGGACCGGATGCTGGCCGATGTGGTGAATAACGAGGATCTCTCACGTTACATCCTGTGAGGATCATTCGCCACCGGTACGGGCGCTGGCTACTAGTCGTCCCGATCGTTCTCTTGTCTGCGTGCGGCAAGAAGGGACCGCCCCTCGCCCCGCTGGTGTATGTGCCGGAGCCGGTGACCGAGCTGGAGGTACAGCGACAAGGGGACGCCGTCCAGGTTGGGTTTATTCTTCCCGTGCGTAACCAGGACAATACGGAGCCGGCAGATCTCGTACGGATGGAGGTGTATGCGATGACCACGCAGCCACGTATGCCTCCAGACCGGACCCTCGATCTCGAGGAATTCATGGAAGCGGCGACACCGCTCGAGACCATCGAGGTCGAGCTGCCGATACCGCCGCTCGCGGTGGTGTCGCCCGAGCCAGGGAGCCCCTCGCCGGGGGTACTATCCCTTGATGGACCGGTGCCCCAAGGAGCCGCTGTCACGGTGAGCGAACCATTGACCCCCGAGACCCAGGTGCCGGTTGACCCCTGGAAGGATGAGCGTGAGGAAGAGGAGGAAGAAGAAGACGACGAGGCCACGCAGCCGGTGGACCGTCCGCTGATGAATCTGGTGCCGATCCCGCTGCAGCGCGAATACGTCGTGGTGTCGGTGACGAGTCAGGGTACCGAGATTGAAGCACCCACGCGGATCGCGGTTCCCCTCGGTATCCGTGTGCCCGAGCCTCCCCCCGCCCCGACCGTGGAGTACACCGCGTCGGTGATTGATGTCACCTGGGAGCCGCCCCCGGGTGTGTGCGAGACCGTCCAATCGACCGACACCGATCCGCCCAGCGAGGCGAGTCCGACCGGGTCCATCACACCTCCGAGCGCATCCACGCCCGAGGTGAGCGGGTCCGTCCCATTGACTCCGGGGCCGGCCGCATCGCCCTTGATCGACACGTCAGCCGCGCC
>JAYZGM010000078.1:0-7669 GCA_036336225.1 Acidobacteriota bacterium
TCTTGATCTACCCCTCGCCCTTCTCAAACAGCAGCCGGGACTGTACCATCACATGTTTGGCTCTTGTCTCGACCGCCTCCTCAACCTGGTCCATTCCGCATCCAGCCGGCCGACGGATGCGTTGATCTTGTGGTCGCGCCGTTCGACCGACGCGTCCAGCTTCTGGTCGACGCCGTCGACCGCCCGATCGGTGCGACGACGGGGGCGTTGGTCTGGGATGACTCGTCCCCACAGCCGATGCGTGCGGCGAGCACCACGTCGTCGGCCAAGCGGCTCTTCACCGGTGAGCTGTCCGGCCATTTCCTCGCGATTGACGCGCGTGACGGGTCGGTGCTCTTCCGCCATAATGCGGGCACCCCACACAACGGTGGTATCGGCACCTACGCCATCGAGGACACGCAGTACATCGCGATGATGGCGGGTAACACGAACCCGTTATGGCCTAACCATCAGTCGTCTGCATCGGTGATCATTTACAGACTCCCCTGACCCTGACCGCCGGACTGTCGTCTCACGGGGAACCACCCGGACGACCGGCCCTCACACATCCGTCAACTGAGCCAACGTGCCCGTGCTGTCTCCGATCTGCTCGACCGGCACGTCGAGCTTACCCAACAGCGTCTGAAAGAGATTTGTCAGCCGCGTCTCCGGGGCAAACTGGACATGACGACCACCATTCAACCGACCCGCTCCACCACCGGCGAGCACAAGCGGGAGATTCTGGATGTTGTGCAGGTTGCTGTTGCTCATCCCGCTGCCATAGAGAATCATCACCTGGTCCAACAACGTGCCGTCGCCGTCGGTCGTCGTCCGGAGTCTGTCGAGATAGTAGGCGAAGAGCTCCGCGTGATAGCCACCCACCTTGGTCAACTTGGCCAGACTCTCCGGCTTGTTCTCGTGATGGGACAGGGCATGGTGCGGATCGGGTACGCCGATCTCAGGGTATGTCTGGGCGGTGAGCTCAGGGGTCATCAAGAACGTGATGACCCTGGTCAAATCAGTTTGGTAGGCAAGCACCTGGAGGTCGAACATGAGCTTGACATACTCAGAGAACGACGGTGGCACACTCGCCGATGGTCGCTCCACGACCGGGAGCTCGCGACCACCTTCCTGTTCCGCGCGCTGAATGCGTCGCTCCACGTCGCGGACAGCAGCCAGATAGTCCGTCAACTTTGCCCGGTCTGCCGCGCCAAGCCCAGACTGCAACCGGGCGACCTTCTGCGTCACGGCATCGAGAATACTCTGGTCCTGACGCATCCGCTCACGCCGCGCAATTGGGTCCGTGCTGGTACCGTCGCCAAACAAGCGTTCGAACAAGGCACGTGGGTTGCTCTCCATGGGGAGCGGAGTGGTGGGAGTGCTCCAGCTCAGTGTGCTGATGTAGGCACAGCTGAATCCGGCATCGCAGGCCCCACCAAAATCAGGGAGACCGATGCCGACCTCGAGCGAGGCCAACTGCGTGTGCCGGCCGAGCGCCCGCGCCGCAATCTGATCCATCGACGTGCCGGCTTCGAAATCTGCCCCCTCGGTGGGCTTCGCATGCACACCGGTCAAGAACGCACCGGTGATGCGCCCGTGGCCCCCAGCGGGATCCCCCGGAAGCTGCGCGGCCGGTGCATGGTCGAGTCCAGACAGCACCAACAGCCGGTCCCGGAACGGCTCGAGAGGCTGCAAGATCGGGGTGAACTCGAACCCGTGCCCTTCGACCGAAGGGGTCCAGTTGTTCATGACCGCACCGTGCGGCACATACACCACCCCCAAGCGGGGCTTGGGGTTCGCCACCGTTCGCTCGAGTGCCGTCAGCGCCGGCACCATGCTATCGAGCAGCGGAAGGGCTACCGTGGTCCCAAGACCCCGGAGCACGGTGCGTCGTGGAAGCGTCCGCTTGGTGACGATCATGACTCAGCACTCCTCATCTGAAAGGGAAGACTCCGGGCGACACCGAGGATGAGCGACGACCAGCGGTAGTCATCGATAGCCGCCCTCCGCACGATCGCTCGGATGGCCGGTTTGTCGTAGTACTCGACCCCGCGACCGAGGGCATAGGTCAACAGCTTCTCGGTGAGTGTCGTCACAAACTCCGTGCGTCGGTCATACAGCACATCACGAAGCTCGGACAGACCAGCGAACACTGTCCCGTCCGGCAATGCTCCGGACGCATCGATCGGGAGCCGGGCGCGGTCGGTCTCGCGCCACTGCCCAACCGCGTCAAAATGCTCGAGGGCAAACCCCAGCGGGTCCATCCGGGAATGACAGTTCGCGCACACCGGGTTCGCACGATGTGCCTCGAGCCTGGCGCGCAGTGACGTCACCTCGCCACTCTCTTCCCGCTCCGGGAGCTCGGGGACGTCGGGCGGAGGCGGCGGCGGTGGCGTCCCCAGAATGTTCTCCAAAATCCACTTACCTCTCACGACCGGCGACGTACGGGTGGCCAGTGAGGTTGCTGTCAGAATGCTGCCATGCCCCAACAGCCCCCGCCGGATCTCGTCTTCAAGGGCCACCCGACGAAACCGCGACCCGTAGACATTGGGAATTCCGTAATGCCGCGCCAGTCGCTCGTTGACGAACGTGTAGTCAGCACTCAACAGGTTGACCACGCTTTCATCGTGACGCAGCTCGCTGTCAAGGAAAAGCTCCGTCTCCCGCACCAATGCCTCGCGGAGGTTCTCGTCAAAAGCCGGAAACGCATTGACATCCGGTGACACGGACCGCATACGACGCAGATGCAGCCACTGAGCGGCAAAGCTGCTCACGAGGACCCGTGACCGGTCATCGGCCAGCATCCGACGCACCTGCGTCTCGAGCACGTCCGGCTCGCTGAGTGCTCCGGCCGCGGCTACCTGGAGCAATTCGTCGTCTGGAATGCTCGACCACAGGAAGAACGAAAGCCGAGACGCAAGCTCCAGGTCGGTCAGCTGATACACCTGCCCGGCTGGTGTATCAACGGGGTCGCGCTCGATCCGAAAGAGGAACTCTGGATCCACCAGGATACTCTCGAGCCCACGCCGAATACCGGCATCAAAGTCTCCTTGGTCACGGGCCATTGTGAAGAACGTCTGGAGCGTCCGTCTGTCTTCGTCTTGCACAGGCCGACGAAAGGCGCGACGAGCCACGGTCGATAGAATCTCGGTGGCGCACGGACCCTCATCTTGAGGGTCCGGCTTGCAGATGAAGATCCGACGGCGGCTTGGCGTCCCGTCAGACCGCACGCTAGACGGCACGGACACCGCGTCGACCGGTCCTTCAATCTCGAGGCTATCGAGCGCCATTCGTTCGACATACCCTCGGCCGGTCGAGAACGTCCACAGGGGGAGCCGACTCGGCGCAACCCCCTCGGGGGCCATGGTGCGTTTCGAGAACGACACGCTGACCGTCCGTGTCCCGGCTTCGAGGTGTGCGCGCGCGACAAGACCGTCTGTCGCCGGGGGGGCCACCGGCACCCCCTCGGTCGGCCACCGGCCCGCCCTCAGGAGCGCGATTCTGTGACCGTCGACCCGGATATCGATCTCCTGCGGCTCCGCCTGTCCCCGATTGCCACGGAGCGCAATCCGGAAGACGTAGTTGCCGTCTCGAGGGAAATGATGACGAACCGATACCCCACCACGAGAGCCAAACGGCGCATCCTCACTGACACGGTCCTCCTGGACCAACAGCGTGGACACCGGATAGCGGACCACGTCGGTCTCAAATGTCGGATCACCGACGGCCAGACGGCTGACCCGGCGGGCCGCTGACATGTAACGCGCCAGCAAACCGGGCGCCACCGTGAGAAGGTCCGCGTTATTGTCGAAGCCGTAGGCTAAGTCGTCGGCGGGCAGCAACGTCTCACCATCCACCTCCAAATGGAGGAGGTCTCGAATCGCGTTGACATACTCCAACCGGTTGAGCCGGTGGATCGTCGGTCTCCCGGCGTTCGGGGCCCCACTCGCTCCCGTATCCAGCGCGGACTCCAGCCACGACGCGAACGCAGGGTAGACCGACGCCTCGGGTCGGGGTCGACCTGGCGGGGGCATGGCCTGAGTTTGGAGCTTCTGGAGTACTTTCTCCCACCGCTCGGCGTCCTCGTGCACACGTTCGAGGTCCAGGTCGTCCAGAGTCAAATTGCCGGCCAGTGTGCGCCCGTTGTGACACCCCACACAATACCGATCCAACACCCCACGAAACACGATACGGTCCCGGGTCGGTTGTGCATCAACTAAATCGGGCGTGCCCAGCCCCACGATTGCCATCATCAGGGCGGTGATCACGCCGTTCATCGTTCGCGCAGGTTCTTGCCGCATCCTCGGTCTCGTCTCGATAGGGCCGATCTGCTACCGAATCGCTCCCTGACTGAAGTTCTCGATAAAACTCGATCTCACGGTCTCCTCGCTACCCAGGGCCCGAAGCAGCTCCGCCGTGGTCCCGCCACCCAACCCCGGCAACAAGATGTGTCCGCCCCCCTCGGCGATCATCAGCGGCGTGACGCCACGTTGGTCCGCGACGTTGATGCGCGCCCCCCGGTCGACCAGTAGCTGCACGATGGCATCCGAACGAATGTGTGCCGCGCCGTGTAGCGCGGTGCGCCCAATGTCGTTGACCGCGTTCACGTGGGCTCCGTGTTCCAGCGCCAGCTGGACCGCCTTCAGAGAAGCGCGTGCGATCACCCGGGTCTCGGCCGGGACCTGCCCGAGCCCGGCCGCCACCATGAGCGGCGTCGTGTGCTCATCGGTCGTAAACGTCGTATCCGCACCCGCCGCCGCCAGGGCTTGCATGATCTCGACATCACCGTCCATGGCGGCAAGCAGATACGGGGTGGCCCCGACCACGCTGACTCGAAAACGGGAGCTGACAAAGCCGAACTGGGGTGGCCCGTTGACCAGCCGCGTGTTCGGATCGGCACCATGTGCCAAGAGTGCCCGCACGAAATCGAGCCGGCCGGTCTGGACACCGTTCAAAGACCACCACTCTTCGTCACCCCCGGTGTCGATGCCGCGCAGACGACCCGTGAGCTCTGTGTGCCACGACCCGGCGGCCCAATGTAGTGGCGTATAGCCGGGTCCAACGGAGTTCGGATTCGCCCCGTGCTCCAGCAGTGCCGTGGCCAGCTGGGCATGCCCCCGGACCGTCGCCACGTGCAACGGTGTAGTGCCATCAGGCGCCGTCGCATTGACATCGGCTCCGGACGAGACAAGCACACTGACGAGCGCAGCGTCATCCTGCCGTGCGGCGATTAGCAGTGCCGTGAAGCCCCCTGTCGAGCGGGTCTCCGGATCCGCACCCCCTGCGACCAATGTCCGCACTACATCCCGATGACCTTCACCGGTCGCCCACATGAGTGCGGTTTGACCATGCCAGTGGTCGGTGGCTCCCGGATCCGCGTCATGCGCAAGCAACGCATTCACCGCGTCGAGCGCTCCGGTGCGGGCACAGGTCATCAGCGGCGTCTCACCGGTCTTACGAGCCAGGGTGTGGTCTGCCCCAGCCGTGAGGAGACGAACCACCATCGCCGCGCTCCCGTTGTCGCAGGCGAGTGACAGTGCGGTCACCCCGTAGTCGTTGACCACATTGACATCCACGCCCGCGTCGAGCAAGGGCTCGAGCAAGTCCGGGGCATCGTGATAGACCGCCCAGTGTAGGGCCGTTGCGCCGTCGAGCTGAGGGACATCAACGTCCACGCCCGCGTCAAGCAGCGAGTGCAATAACTCCACGTCCTGGCTCTTCGCCGCCTCACTCAGAGCGGGGCGCTCCTGCGCGCCCCCCACACCTGACGGAGCAAGCATGGCCAGCGTGACGACAACGGACCAACGTGTACGCCGTTTGGTCGGGTTCATCGTTCGCACCTCTTCCCGCGTCCGTGCTCCCACCGGCACGTATACGCCGCAACCGATCCGGTGATCTGTCGGCCCATCAATCTGCGGGCGCACAACTTGTCGGTCCATCAGTATGCGATCGCATAGCAGTCGCGCCGTGGATCGGCCGCCGCCACGCGCTGACTGGTCTCCGGGTCGACCATGACGACCGTCGCGCAGCCTGAAACCCCCAACACGGGCACGTCGTTGACATGATGGCCTCGACGTCGAAGGTCTTCGGCCACGCCGGCGCCCATATCAGACTCGACGTCCAGCTGTGTGAACCCGGCGGCGTGGGGCCAAAACGACCCGTGCAGGTGTTGCGTCCGCACGCGTGGCCACCGGATAGCATCGTGGAGGCTCGGATACCACCCGGCGCGGAACTCAACGATGTTTAGAAACGTCTGCAGGATGGTCTGGTCCTGATTGTCGCCACCGGGCGTCCCAATCGCCAGGAACGGCTCGTCGTCACGCAAGACAATGCTCGGGGTCAGCGTGTAGCGTGGACGCGCTCGCGGACGGATCTGATTCGCCCGGGCAGGATCAAGCCAGAACTGCTCTCCCCGGGTGCTGAGACCAATACCCGTATCACCTAAGATGACCGCTCCACGGATCCAGCCCCCGCTCGGGGTTGCATCGAACACGTTGCCGTCGCCGTCGATGATCGCGATATGAGTGGTGTCCTTCAAACCACCCGCCGAGGGCACAAACGAGCCATCGGCGTCACCGAGACTCCTCGCGTCCGCGATGTTGGCCACCCAGTACGGCCACTGATCCACACGCGGGTCATACGGCAGCGGGTCGCCCGCCTTGAACTCGTTCGACGCCACGTCAGGGCTGAGCTCGTTGGCTCGACTCTTCGCGTACTCCTTTGACAACAGCCCGATCCCTGGAACGTCGACAAAGTCTGGATCCGCGTAGTACGTGTCGCGGTCGGCGTAGGCAAGCTTCATCGCCTCGACGACCGTGTGGAGATAGGCGGGACTGTTATGTCCCATTGCCTGCAGATCGAAGTTCTCCAGAATGTTGAGCGTCTGGAGCAGAACCGGGCCCTGGCTGCCAAATCCCTGCTTGTAGACCGTGTAACCCCGATAGTCCGTCTGAGTCGGCTCTTCGATCCTCGCGAAGTACTCCGCGAAGTCACTCAGCTCGAACGGCGCGCCGTGCTCCTGAAGAAACGCCACCATCTCTTCGGCGAGGTCACCTTTGTAGAACCGGTCTCTGGCCGCCACGATACCGTGAGCACGCCCCTGTTCCGCCTGGCCGCGCTCCGCGTCCACCATCTTCTTGAGGGTGTTGGCCAAGGAGGGCAGCGTGATGGTGTCACCCGCGTCATACGGCGAGCCATCCGGCTTCAGCCAGTAGGTGGCGTTCTTGGGCCAGGCACGCATGATATCCAGATTTCCCTTGACCGCACGCGCGGTCAAGGGCCGCAACGGGAATCCGTGCTCGGCATAATGGATCGCTCGGGCGGCGACCTGCTCGAAGCTCAGCGTGCCCCAGCGCTCCAGGACCGTGAGCGCGCCATGCAACGCGCCCGGCACGACACCGGGGTCCAGCCCCACTCCGTTCAGATCCTTGTCACGCGAGCGATACCAGTCGATGGTGGCCTGCTTGGGGGCCCACCCCTGCCCCACGATGGAGGTCACCTTCCGTTCCGACTGGGGATACACCAGGATGAGCGACTCGCCGCCCAACCCAAACAGATCCTGCTCGACGACGCCGCCCACCAGCAACGCGGCCACCCCTGCATCGAAAGCGTTCCCGCCTTGCACCAGAATCTCGAATCCGGCCGCCGTGGCGAGCGGGTGACCAGCAGAGACACCGGCCGTCGGCCCTGC